>NZ_JBSFZS010000026.1:0-46057 GCF_053600395.1 Streptomyces sp. NPDC005070
CCCAGCTCCAGGATCGGGAACAGGTCGGTCAGGTAGTCACGCAGCACGTTGCCGGTCACCGAGATGGTGTCCTCGCCGCGGCGGATGCGCTCGACCGAGAGCTTGGTGGCCTCGACGGGGGCGAGGACACGGATGTCCAGGCCCTCGGTGTCGTGCTCCGGGAGGTACTGGTTGACCTTGGCGATCAGGTTGGCGTCGTGGGCGCGGGTCTCGTCCAGCCAGAACACGGCCGGGTCGCCGGAGGCGCGGGCGCGGGTGACGGCGAGCTTCACCCAGTCCTTGATCGGCGCGTCCTTGGTCTGGCAGGCGCGGAAGATGTCGCCGGCGGAGACCGCCTGCTCCAGCACCGCGTCGCCGGCCGCGTCGACCAGGCGGACCGTGCCGGTGACCGGGATCTCGAAGGTCTTGTCGTGGCTGCCGTACTCCTCGGCCTTCTGCGCCATGAGGCCGACGTTCGGGACGGAGCCCATGGTCGACGGGTCGTAGGCGCCGTTGGCGCGGCAGTCCTCGATCACGGCCTGGTAGACGCCGGAGTAGGAGGAGTCCGGCAGGACCGCGAGGGTGTCGGCCTCCTGGCCGTCCGGGCCCCACATGTGGCCGGAGGTGCGGATCATGGCCGGCATCGAGGCGTCGACGATGACGTCGGACGGCACGTGCAGGTTGGTGATGCCCTTGTCGGAGTCGACCATCGCGAGGGCCGGGCCCTCGGCGAGCTCGGCGTCGAAGGACGCCTTGATCTCGGCACCCTCGGGGAGGGCCTCCAGACCCTTGAAGATGCCGCCGAGACCGTCGTTCGGGGTCAGACCGGCGGCGGCGAGCGTCTGGCCGTGCGCCGCGAAGGTCTTCGGGAAGAAGGCACGCACGACGTGACCGAAGACGATCGGGTCGGAGACCTTCATCATCGTGGCCTTGAGGTGCACCGAGAACAGGACGCCCTCGGCCTTGGCGCGGGCGATCTGCTCGGTGAGGAACTCACGCAGCGGCGCGACGTGCAGGACGGACGCGTCCACGACCTCGCCGGCCTGCACGGGTACCGACTCGCGCAGCACGGTGGTGGAGCCGTCGTCGCCGACCAGCTCGATGCGCAGCGTGCCGGCCTCGGAGATCACCGCGGACTTCTCGGTGGAGCGGAAGTCGTCGACGCCCATGGTGGCGACGTTCGTCTTCGACTCGGACGACCACGCGCCCATGCGGTGCGGGTGGGTCTTGGCGTAGTTCTTGACCGACGCGGGGGCGCGGCGGTCGGAGTTGCCCTCGCGCAGGACCGGGTTCACGGCGCTGCCCTTGACCTTGTCGTAACGGGCGCGGATGTCGCGCTCCTCGTCCGACTTCGGGTCGTCCGGGTAGTCCGGAAGCGCGTAGCCCTGCGCCTGGAGCTCGGCGACCGCCGCCTTGAGCTGGGGGATCGACGCCGAGATGTTCGGCAGCTTGATGATGTTCGCGCCGGGCGCCTTGGCCAGCTCACCGAGCTCGGACAGGGCGTCCGCGATGCGCTGGTCCTCCTGGAGGAACTCCGGGAAGAGGGCGATGATGCGCCCGGCCAGCGAGATGTCACGGGTCTCCACAGTGACACCCGCCTGAGAGGCGTACGCCTGGACCACCGGCAGGAACGAATACGTCGCCAGGGCCGGGGCCTCGTCAGTGTGCGTGTAAATGATGGTCGAGTCAGTCACCGGGTGCTCCGCTCCACGTCTGCAACATTGCTCGACATCAAGATATCTCGTGGGAGCCCCCGGCTCGACAGGGGTCCGTCCCGCGTCGGACGAGGAGAGGCGGGAAACGGCCGTACGGGCCGAAGCGGGTCCGCCGGAGCGAATCGCCCTCATCGGACACCTCCGGCATCCCTCCGGCCGCGGAAGTGAACGCGCGAGCCGGAGTGAAAACCGGTTCCACCCGCCGGAGGCAACCGGACGGCCCGCTCAGCCGTACATCAAAGAGACCGCGCAACTGATCTTGCGGCGGATCTCCCTGCCCTCTGTCGCCCGAACGAAAGCGAACCATGAGATATCGCACCAGAGTGACGGCCCCCGCGGCCGCGCTGCTCGGAACGGCGGCCGCGCTCGCCGTCGCCCCCACCGCCTCGGCGCGGCCCCTGGCCTTAAGGCCGGACCAGGGCACCCCGGGGGCGGAGACCCTCGGCGACTCCGTCTTCCCGGCCCTCGGCAACGACGGCTACCGCGTCGAGGCGTATCACCTCGACTTCGCGTACGACGCCACGACCCGCCTGGTCGACGCCAGGGCGACCTTGAGGATCAAGGCGACCCAGGACCTCTCGCGCTTCTCGCTCGACGCGCTCGGCCTGGACGTGCGGACGGTGCGGGTCGGCGGAGTGGCCGCGGCCTTCGAGCAGGCGGGGGAGAAGCTGCGGGTCACCCCGGCGCGGACCCTGCCGAAGTCCTGTGCCGTCGCGGTCTGTGTCGAGTACGGCGCCGACCCGGCCAGGACGCTGGCGTACACCGCCTGGGTGCCCACCCCCGACGGATTCGCCATCTGCCCCCAGCCCAACGCCGCGCACACCGTCTTCCCGTGCAACGACCACCCGACGGACAAGGCGGACTTCAGCTTCCGCATCACCGTGCCGAACACCCTGCGCGGTGTCGCGAACGGCTCGCTGACCCGCACGGAGCAGCTCGACGGCGACCGGACCGCGTACACGTACCGCTCGGCCGACCCGATAGCCACCGAACTGGTGCAGATCACCGTCGGCGACTACGTCGTCAAGGAGCGGCAGGGCCCGCACGGGCTGGGGCTGCGGGACGTCGTCCCGACCGCGCGGGCCGCCGCGCTGGAGCCGGCGCTCGCGCTCACCCCGAACCTCGTGGCGTGGCTGGAACAGCGCCTCGGCGCCTACCCGTTCGAGACGTACGGGCTGCTGCCCTGCAACAACGACGCCTCGAACGCGTTCGACTTCACGGGCCTGGAGACCCAGACCCTGACGCTCTACAAGCCGAACTTCCTGCTCCAGGAGGAGAAGAAGATCGGCTCGCACATGATGCACGAGCTGGTCCACTCGTACTTCGGCAACAGCGTCAGCCCCGCCGACTGGGCCGACCTGTGGCTGAACGAGGGCCACGCGGACTTCTACGGGCTGCTCTACCGGTACGAGCGCGGCTGGGCCGACTCGCTCGGCCTGACCACCATGGAAGCCCGGATGAAGGACACGTACGCCAGGGGCGACCAGTGGCGTCAGTCCTCCGGCCCCGTCGCCGCGCCGAACGCCGTCAACCTCTTCGACAACCAGCGCTACCTGGGCGGAGTCCTCGTCCTGTACGCGCTGCGCGAGCTGGTCGGCGAGGACGTCTTCAACCGCGTCGAGCGCACCTTCCTGGAGCGGTACCGCAACCGCGCGGCGACCACCGCCGACTACATCGCGGTCGCCACCGAGATCTCCGGCGCGGACCAGTCCGGCTTCCTGAACGACTGGCTGTACGGGACGAAGACCCCGCGCATGCCGAACCACCCGGACTGGACGGTCACCCCGGTCGTGTCGAGTCTGGTCGCTCCGCGCAACCGCGCGCCCGGCCACTACCCGGACTCGACCGCCACGCTCTGACGGCCACGCCGTGACCGCCACGCTCTGACCGGGCGGGCGTGAAAAGGGGGCCGGGCGGAGTGATCCGCCCGGCCCCCGGCCCGTTCTCAGGGCCCTGCGCGGGGTTCTCAGGGCCGCTGCGCGGCCTCGCGCTGATGCGGGATGGCGGTCTCCAGGAAGCCCGCTCCGCCGGGCTGGAGCGCGACCGTCCGGGCGGGCGACGGAATCCGGATGCCCTCGTCCCGGTAGCGCTTGTGCAGGGCCTTGATGAACTCGTGCTTGATCCGGTACTGGTCGCTGAACTCGCCCACACCGAGGATCACGGTGAGACCGATGCGCGAGTCGCCGAACGTGTGGAAACGCACGGCGGGTTCGTGCTCCGGGACGGCACCGTCGATCCCGTTCATCACGTCGGCGACGACCTCGTTCGTGACCCGCTCGACGTGGTCGAGGTCGCTGTCGTAACCGACGCCGACCTGCACCAGGAGGGTCATCTTCTGCTCGGGCCGGGTGAAGTTGGTCATGTTGGTGCCCGAGAGCTGGGCGTTGGGGATGATGACCAGGTTGTTGGAGAGCTGACGGACCGTGGTGTTGCGCCAGTTGATGTCGACGACGTAGCCCTCCTCCCCGCTGCTGAGACGGATGTAGTCGCCCGGCTGGATCGTCTTCGAGGCGAGGATGTGCACGCCCGCGAAGAGGTTGGCGAGGGTGTCCTGGAGCGCGAGCGCGACGGCCAGACCGCCGACGCCCAGGGCCGTCAGCAGGGGCGCGATCGAGATGCCCAGGGTCTGCAGGACGACCAGGAAGCCGATCGCCAGCACCACGACCCGGGTGATGTTGACGAAGATGGTGGCCGAACCGGCGACGCCCGAGCGGGACTGCGTCACCGACCGGACCAGACCGGTGATCAGCCGGGCCGCGGTGACCGTCGTGACCAGGATCAGCAGGACGGTCAGCGACCGGTTGACGGTGCGGCCGACCGGCGCGGTCAGCGGCAGCACCGCGGCCGCCGCGGCGATGCCCCCGGCCACCGCCGACCACGGCACGACGGTACGCAGCGCGTCCACCATGACGTCGTCGCCGCTCCAGCGGGTGCGCTCGGCGTGCTTGCCCAGCCAGCGCAGCAGCATCCGCAGCAGGAACGCCGCCAGCAGCCCGGCCGCCACGGCTATTCCGGCGATCATCAGGTCGTCCAGGGTGACGGAGCGCTTCATCGGTGACCTCCTCGGAGAGCGGGACCGGGACCCGTACCGGGATGAGGGCCCACGGGCCGAATGTGCTGTGTCGTCACTTGCCACCTGCTCGAATCCGGGAACGCGATCATGCCCGGACGGGCGTTCGCCGTCGTCCGGGGAGACGGCTCATCCTGCCGCATCCCCCTGCCTCTCCGTCACCAGCCCTACGGGGGGCAGCCTTTGGCAACCCGATCCGGCCACCGCGCACCGGCCACCGAGCACCGGCAGCCGGGAGCGCACCGGCCACCGCGCACCGGCAGCCGGGAGCGCGCCGTCGGGGCCGTGCCGGTACATCACATGCCCGTCGCCACCGACGGTCACCTCTTGTCCAACGGCGACGGGCGGATGCACCGGCACGGCCCCGACCCACCACCGGACCGGAACCGCGCGACCGCGGCCCCCGCCGCACACGCGCCCGCCGGTGTCACCCCTCGCCGAAGGCGCCGTGGCGTCCCGCGCCGGAGGCGAAGCGGGCCGCGCCCTCCATGCTCTCCTCCAGGACGCCCATCCCGTAGCGGAGTTCGGTCCGCATGGCCTCCTTCTCGACCAGGCCCTCCTGGTCGAGGACCGAGGCCCGGTCGCTGCGCAGGCAGGCCTGCGGGAAGCCGGCGATCTCGGCGGCCAGCCGTTCGGCCTCGGCGCGGGACCGGCCGGCCGGGACGACACGATTGGCGAGCCCCATCTCGTACGCCTCCCGGGCGCCGACGGGACGGCCGGTGAGGATCATGTCCATCGCCCGGCTCGTGCCGATGAGCCGGGGCAGCCGTACCGTGCCCCCGTCGATCAGCGGCACGCCCCAGCGACGGCAGAACACCCCGAAGACGGCGTCCTCCTCGGCGACCCGCAGATCGCACCAGAGCGCCAGCTCCAGACCACCCGCCACGGCGTGCCCCGCGACCGCCGCGATCACCGGCTTGGTCAGCCGGAGCCGGGTGGGCCCCATCGGCCCGTCTCCCTCCTCGGCGACCTCGTTCCCCCGCTCGGTGCCGATGGCCTTGAGGTCCGCGCCCGCGCAGAAGCTGCCGCCCTCGCCCCACAGCACGGCGACGCGCGCCGTCTCGTCCGCCTCGAACTTCCGGAAGGCGTCGACGAGTTCGGCGGCGGTCGGCCCGTCCACCGCGTTCCGGGCCGCGGGCCGGGAGAGGACGATCGTGGTGACGTGACCCTGACGTTCGCTGCGGACCGGCATCGCGCTGTCCCTTTCGGCGGCCGACGCGCCACACCGCACGCCGTGGTTACTCCTCGGTATCACAGCATGCGGCGCACCGCACGACCCCGGGACGGACGCGCTCGTGTCCCCTCGCCCCGGACCGGGTCAGATCACCTTCCAGCGGACCAGCGCGCCGAGCGTCAGCGCACCCGGCAGCAGCGGCACCCACACCGTGATGATCCGGTACGCCAGCACCACCGCCGTCGCCACGGCCACCGGGCCGCCCGCCGCGACCAGGGCCACGATCAGCGCGGCCTCCACCGAACCGAGCCCGCCGGGGGTCGGCACCATCGCGACCGCGATCGTCGCCGCCAGGTAGGCGATCATCATGTGCGTGGGCGACACCGGAAGGCCCAGCGCGCGTCCCACCGAGGCCAGTCCGGCGGCCTGGAGCAGCGGGAAGGCGAGCGAGCCGCCCCACAGGGCGAAGGCGCGGGACGGGCGGGTGTGCACCGAGCGGGCCTCACCGAAGGCGGTGCGCAGGAAGGAGAGGACGGCCGTGCGCAGCTTTCGTACGAGAGCGAGCACGGCCAGCGCGGCGCACAGGACCACGCCGACGCCGAGCAGCAGCGGCCCGGTCGCGCCGTCGGGTATCAGACCGTCGACCCGCAGCGCGTCGGGGAACGCGATCAGCAGGCCGACGAGCAGGGTCAACCGGGCCACCGCCTCGGCCAGCAGATACAGCGCGAGCGCGGCCGAGGACCGGGCCAGCGGCACCCCGCACACGGTCATGAACCGCAGATTGACCGCCCCGGCACCCAGTCCGGTCGGCAGCAGATGGTTCGCCGCGCCCGCGGCGAACTGCGTGGCCAGCAGACGCCGGGCGGGCAGCCGTTCCATGACCGCGCCCTGACGGGTCACGGCCGCGGCCACCCAGGTCAGGCAGGTGGCGGCGGCCGCGGCGACGAGCCAGGGCCACTCGGCCGACCTCAGATGGCCGAAGCCCTCGGCGAGCACGGACCGGTGGCGTACGGCCACCACCAGGACCAGCGCGAGCGGGATCAGGCACAGGACCGGCCGGACGGCGGGCCGCAGGGTGAGGAGGCGGGGGAGGCGGGGGAGCCGGGGCAGTGCCCGGGGAAGTCGTACGGCTGTCACATCTCGAGAGGTTTTCCACGCCGCACCAACGCGAGGTTGCGGGCGCGGGGACGGAGGCTGACACGCCGGGCAAGCCGTGGGACGCGCGGCCCGCGCGTCGTCCGCGGGGGCGGGGGAGGCCCACCCGTGGGAGTGCTCCCGCCCCGATGCGTTGACCTCAACAAAGCTTGAGGTCCTACTGTCTCTCTTATGAGCATGGAGACCACAGCCTGGACGCAGTTGCACAGTGTCATGAACGCCCAACAGGAGCGTCGTCCCTTCGACCGCGCGACGCTGCGCCGCATCGCCGCCTTCGCCCGCCCGCACCGCCGCCGTATCGCGCAGTTCGTCCTCCTCAGTGTGGTGACGGCGCTGCTGGCCGTCGCGACGCCGGTGCTCGCGGGCCACGTCGTGGACACCATCGTGGCCCACGGGGACGAGAGCACCGTCGTGCGTCTTTCCGTGCTCATCGCCGTCATCGCGCTCGCCGAGGCGGCCTTCGGGATCGTGGGCCGCTGGCTCTCGTCGACGCTCGGCGAGGGGCTCATCCTCGATCTGCGCACGGCTGTCTTCGATCATGTGCAGCGCATGCCGGTCGCGTTCTTCACACGTACACGTACGGGAGCGCTCGTCAGTCGACTCAACAACGACGTGATCGGCGCCCAGCGCGCGTTCAGCAACACCCTGTCCGGCGTCGTCGGCAATGTCGTGACCCTGCTGCTCACGCTGGTCGTGATGCTCACCCTGTCCTGGCAGATCACGCTGCTCGCGCTGGTCCTGCTGCCGGTGTTCGTACTCCCCGCCCGCCGCATGGGCAGCCGCATGGCCAGGCTCCAGCGGGAGGCCGCGGACCTCAACGCCTCCATGGGCACCCGCATGACCGAGCGCTTCTCCGCGCCCGGCGCGACCCTCGTCAAGCTCTTCGGGCGGCCCGGGGAGGAGTCCGCCGAGTTCGCGGCGCGCGCCCGGCGGGTGCGGGACATCGGTGTCCGTACGGCGATGGCGCAGTCCGCCTTCATCACCGCGCTCACCCTGGTCTCGGCCCTGGCACTCGCCCTCGTCTACGGGCTCGGCGGCTGGTTCGCCCTCCGGGGCACCCTGGAGCCGGGCGCGGTCGTCTCACTGGCCCTGCTGCTCACCCGTCTGTACGCGCCGCTCACCTCGCTGGCCGGAGCGCGCGTCGAGGTCATGAGCGCCCTGGTCAGCTTCGAGCGCGTCTTCGAGGTGCTCGACCTGAAGCCGCTCATCGAGGAGAAGCCGGAGCCCCGCACGGTCCCGGAGGGGCCCGCGGCCGTCGAGTTCGAGGACGTCCGCTTCGCCTACCCCTCCGCCGACAAGGTCTCCCTCGCCTCCCTGGAGGAGGTCGCCGCCCTCGACACCCGCGGCGGCGACGAGGTCCTGCACGGCATCTCCTTCCGCGCCGAACCCGGCCAGACCGTCGCGCTCGTCGGCTCCTCCGGCGCCGGCAAGTCGACCATCGCGCAACTCCTGCCGCGGCTGTACGACACCGACGCGGGCGCCGTGCGCATCGGCGGCGTCGACGTCCGCGAGCTCAGCGCCGCGTCGATGCGCGCGACCCTCGGCATGGTGACCCAGGACGGGCACCTCTTCCACGACTCGGTCCGCGAGAACCTGCTCCTCGCCCGGCCGGACGCGACCGAGGACGAGCTGTGGGACGTACTGAACCGGGCCCGTCTCGACGACCTCGTACGGTCCCTGCCCGACGCTCTCGACACCGTGGTCGGCGAGCGCGGCTACCGGCTCTCCGGCGGCGAGCGCCAGCGCATGACCATCGCCCGGCTCCTGCTCGCCCGCCAGCGCGTCGTCATCCTGGACGAGGCCACCGCCCATCTCGACAACACGTCGGAGGCGGCCGTCCAGGAGGCGCTCACCGAGGCGCTGGAGGGCCGCACCGCCCTCGTGATCGCGCACCGGCTGTCGACGGTACGGGCCGCCGACCTGATCCTGGTCGTCGAGGCGGGCCGGATCGTCGAGCGGGGCACCCACGAGGATCTGCTCGTGGCGGACGGGCGCTACGCGGAGCTGTACCGCACGCAGTTCAGGACCGGCCGGCAGCACCACGAGGAGCAGCTCCCGGTCACGGCGGACGCGACGCCGTAGCGGCGACGCGAACACCGTGACCACCCGATCACCTCGGCCGGCTCGGTCCGCTCGGCCCCCGCTCAGACGGTGAAGCGGTGGCTGCCGGAGCCGACGCGGTACACCGCGCAGCCGTCCTCCGTACGCAGGAAGGCTGCGCCGGTGTGGGCGACCGCGTCCGGGCCGGCCGCCGGGATCCATACCTCGGCCGTGGTGTTGGCGGGCACGGCGCAGGTGAGGTCGAAGCCGTCGGAGCGCTGCCGCCACCGGGTGGAGACCGGGCCGTAGAGGGAGGTGAACGTGGCCCGCGCGGAGGTGACGCCGCCGCCCGGCCGGGGACGGACGACGGTCTCCCGGTAGCCGGGCCCGCCCGGCGAGATGCCGGCGACGGTCGCGTACATCCACTCGCCCACCGAGCCGTAGGCGTAGTGGTTGAAGGAGTTCATGTCCGGGGTCTGGAAACCGCCGTCGGGCCGGATGGAGTCCCAGCGTTCCCACATCGTGGTCGAGCCCTTGTCGATCTGATAGCCCCAGCTCGGGAAGGAACGCTGCAGAAGCAGCCGGTAGGCGACGTCGGTGTGCCCGGTGTCCGTGAGGACCGGGAGCAGCCGGGGCGTCCCGAGGAAGCCCGTCGACAGATGCCAGTCCCTCGCGCGGATCAGGTCGACGAGCCGTCCGGCCGCCGCCGTGCGCAGGGCGTCCGGAACCAGGTCCATCGACAGGGCGAGCACGTACGCCGTCTGCGTGTCGCCCCGCACCTTCCCGTCGGCGCCGACGTAGGCGTTCCGGAACGCTTCCCGGACGCGGTCGAACAGGCCGGCCCAGGGCGCGGGATCCTCGCCGAGCGCGGTGGCCATCCGGGCCGCGAGGTCGGCGCTGTGCGCGAAGTACGCGGTCGCGATGACGTCCTTGGGCGTCTCGTCCGAGACGTTCAGCCAGTCGCCGTAGCCGTCCGCGGGCCGCAGCAGGCCCTGGCTGTGGCGCTCCAGGTAGCCCAGCCACGCCCGGACGGACGGCCAGGCGTCGGCCAGGACCTGCCGGTCCCCGTAGGCCTGGTACAGCGACCAGGGGACGGTGACACCCGCGTCGCCCCAGCCCGCGACCCCGTTGCCCACCGTCCCGACCATGGGCGCCACGTCCGTGAACGCGCCCTCGGCGGTCTGGCCGTCGCGCAGGTCCACGAGCCACTTGGCCAGGAAGCGCGCCGACTCCATGGTGTACGCGGCCGTGGGCGCGAAGACGTTGATGTCACCGGTCCAGCCGAGCCGCTCGTCGCGCGCGGGCGTGTCCGTGGGGACGGAGAGGAAGTTGCCCCGCTGGCCCCAAGTGATGTTGCTGTGAAGCTGGTTGAGCAGGGGAACGTCGGTCTCGAACTCCAGGGTGAAGGGCGCCGACGTATGCATGACGCGGCCGGTCACGGCCCCCGCGGAGGGAGTCCCGGGGAACCCGGTGACCTCGACGTAGCGGAACCCGTGGAAGGTGAAGCGCGGCTCGTACGTTTTCTCGCCACCACCCCTGAGGATGTACGTGTCGGTCGCCGCCGCCGAGCGCAGATTGGCGGTGTAGAGGGTGCCGTCCGGGTTGAGGACCTCGGCGTGACGCAGCCGCACGGTCGTTCCGGCCTCGCCCGAGACGCGCAGCCGGACCGAGCCGACCATGTTCTGGCCCAGGTCGAAGACGTGGACGCCCGGGGCGGGTTCGGTGACTTTCTCGGCGGGCCGTTCGGCGGCCACGCGCACCGGGCCGTCGGGCTGCGCGACGATCCGGTGGGGCGCCGCGTCCCCGGCGGCGCGGACGGCGAGCCAGGTCCGGTCGTCGAAGCCGGGGGAGGTCCAGCCGTCGGTCTCCGCTCGCGCGTCGTACGTCTCGCCGTTCAGCAGGTCGGCCGCGACGATCGGTCCGGACGCGGCCCGCCAGTCGGTGTCCGACGTGACGCGCTCTCTCGTCCCGTCGGCGTACTCCACCTCCAACTGCGCCAGCAGCGCGGGGCGTTCACCGTACTGGTGGGGTCCGAACATGCCGACGTTCCCCGCGTACCAGCCGGGCGCCACCCAGACGCCGATGGCGTTGGCCCCGGGCCGCAGGAGGGAGGTGACGTCGTACGTCTGGTACTGGACGCGCTCGCGGTAGTCGGTCCAGCCGGGGGCGAGCTGGTCGCGGCCCACCCGTCGGCCGTTGAGGTGGGCCTCGTACAGGCCGAGGGCCGTCGCGTACAGGCGCGCGCGGGCCACTCTCCTGTCCGGCAGGGTGAACGCGTGGCGGAGCTGGTTCGCGGCGAACGACGCCGGGACGACTCTGCCCCAGGGGCCCGCGCCCCACGCGGCGGCCACCTTGGCAGCCGGCCAGCCGCCGTCGTCGAAGCCGTCCCCGCGCCAGCCGTCGGCGGGCTTCGCGTCCGTGGTCCGCCAGGACGCGTCGGTGACGGTCCGCCGCTCACCGGAGGCGGTGGTCAGCGTGAGAACACCGACGAGGCCGGCGGGCCCCACCGTCGCGTTGGCCGCCTCCACCGCGAGCACGTTCCGTCCGGGGCGCAGCCGTCCGAGGACGTCGACGACGGCCGGACGGCGCCAGTCCTCGTGCTCGGTCGCCAGGTCGGTACGGGCCACTTCGCCGCCGTTCACCGAGAGCGAGAAAACGTTGTCGGCGCTGAAGGCGATCTTCGCCGCCGTGACACCGTCGGGAACGTCGACGACCCGCCGGAACCACCGTGTGGCCGCCGGGGCGCTGCTCGCCGGATCACCCTCGGGGAACCAGATCCAGGCGCTGCCCTCCAGAGAGGGCGCGTCCGTGAGGGCGGGAGGAGCCGAGACCCACTCCGCCGACCACGGCGTGTCCAGGAGACCGGTCTCCCACCAGGACGGCGCGCTCCAGCCGGAGGCCGTGCCGTCGGTGTCCCAGACCCGCACGGACCAGAAGTAGCGCGTGCGCGGGGCGAGCCGGGGACCGGCGTACGGGACGAGGACGGACTGGCCGGACGTCACCTTCCCGCTGTCCCAGACGTCGGGCCGGGAGAGCCCGGACGCGCTGGTGGCGACGCGGATCCGGTACGCGCTCTGCCGCGTCCCCGGTGCGTCCGAGACCATCGGCCAGCTCAGCCGGGGGTGCGGTGTGTCGAGCCCCAGCGGGTGCTCGACGTACTCGACGGTCGGAGCGGTGACGCGCGGGGCCGCGCGCCGGGCACGCGGGCCGGCCGGCGCGGGTGCCGACGAGGGCGCGGCCGAGGCCGTTCCCGCTCCGGCGGCCGTCGCCGCGACGACACCCGCCGCTCCGGCCGCGCCCGCCAGGATGTTCCTCCTGCTGATCAACTGGGGCCCCTCACCTAGGAGTTGTGAATCGTTTCACGGCGGTGAAGGTAGGGGCGGGGGAGGCGACGGTCAACAAGGGCGGCGGTATTTTCCGGAAATCGGCCATGCTTATCCGTGTCATCAACCGAATCGGCCGGTTCGCGTGCTCGAACATTGAACGGTTTCAATCGATCGGAGGGGGCGGGCTGCCGCCGGCCCGCGGCCGGTGCCGCGTGCCCGCCGTGCGGTCGCGTGGTGATGGTCACGGACGCCCTCGGAGACCCTCGCCGCGCTGCTATAGTCATTTTCGATCGATCTCGATCGCAGGATTGTTACTCCCTACGCAGACGCCACCGGCGTCCGGCGTGAGGGAGGCAAGGCCTGGGTGGCGCCCCGTGCGCTCCCCGGGCCTTTTTTGTTGCCTCGTTCCGTGCGTGCGAGATCGCGGACCGAGGCAAGACCGCAAGAATCAGGGATGCAAGGACGCGTCATGAACACACCCACACCCGGTGCGCTGGCGGAGAAGATCCTCAGTGGCGTCGGCGGCTCCGAGAACATCGAGAGCCTCACGCACTGCGCCACGCGCCTGCGCTTCCAGCTCCACGACGGCGAGAAGGTCGACCAGGTCGCGCTCGACGCCCTCGACGGCGTCATGGGCACGGTGCCCCAGTCCGGCGACCGCTTCCAGATCGTGATCGGCGGCGCCGTCGCGGGCGTCTACTCGGACATCATGAACCTGCCGTCGATGACCGGCGGCGCCACGCCCCCTCCGCAGTCCGACGCCGAGGTCAAGGCCGAGATCCGCGCCAAGGGCCGGGGCCGCTTCTCCTGGCTCGACAACTTCTTCGAGTACCTCTCGGACTCGTTCCGTCCGCTCCTGGGCGTGCTGCTCGGCGCCTCCCTGATCATCGCGATCGCCTCCATGCTCGACGCCTTCGGCATCGTCGACTTCCGGTCCGCGGACAAATCCGCCACCTGGGTCTTCGTCGACTCGATGTGGCGCTCGGTGCTGTACTTCCTGCCGATCATGGTCGCCTACAACGCGGCCAAGAAGCTGAAGATCGACCCCTGGGTCGGCGCCACCGTGATGGCCGCGGTGATGACCCCGAACTTCACGGGCATGATCGGGTCCAAGACCCCCGGTGTCACCACCACCACCAACGCGACGCTGGGCACCTCGGAGTCCGTGGCGCACGTCTTCGGGCTGCCGATGCAGCTCAACGACTACGGCGGCCAGGTGTTCGTGCCGCTGCTGATGGTCGCCCTGCTCGCCCTGGTCTACAAGGGCCTGAAGCGGATCTTCCCCGAGAACGTGCAGATGGTCTTCGTACCGTTCTTCAGCATGCTGATCATGATCCCGCTGACCGCGTTCCTCATCGGTCCCATGGGCGTCTGGGCCGGCAACGGCCTCGGCACGGGTCTCTCCTGGCTGAACGGCAACGCCCCGATCGTCTTCGCGATCGTCATCCCGATGCTGTACCCGTTCCTGGTGCCGCTCGGTCTGCACTGGCCGCTGAACGCGCTCATGCTCGTGAACATCAACACCCTCGGGTACGACTTCATCCAGGGCCCCATGGGCACGTGGAACTTCGCCTGCTTCGGCGCGACCGCCGGTGTCCTGCTGCTGTCGGTCCGGCACCGTGAGAAGGACATGCGCCAGACCGCCACCGGCGCCCTGGCCGCGGGTCTGCTCGGCGGTATCTCCGAGCCGTCGCTGTACGGCATCCACCTGCGCTTCAAGCGGATCTACCCGCGCATGCTCGTCGGCTGCCTCGTGGGCGGTGTGATCATCGGCGTCCTGGGCGGCGTGAACACCAAGGCCTTCGCCTTCACCTCGCTGCTGACCATCCCGGTCTTCGACCCGATGATCAAGTACATCATCGCGATCTCGGCGGCCTTCTTCACCTCGATGGCGCTCGTGTACTTCGCGGACTACCGCACCAAGGACGAGCGCGCCCAGGTCAACGCCGAGCGCGACGCGGCCGAGGCGGCCGCGGGCGGCAAGGCCGTCGTCCCCGCCCAGCCCGTGGCGGCCGACGACCGCGAGCTCGTCGCCGTCGGCGCTGCCGCCGCTGCCACCGGTGCCTCCGCCGGTACCGTCGCGGGAGCCGCCACCCCGGCCGGGACTCCCGCCACCGCCGGCGAGGCTCCCGCCGCCGGGAAGGGCCTCGACCTCACGGCGCCCGTCGCCGGTCGTGTGGTCGGCCTCGGCGAGGTCGAGGACCCGGTCTTCGCCTCCCGCGCGCTCGGCGAGGGCGTGGGCATCGAGCCGGCCGACGGCCACGTCGTCGCCCCGGTCGACGGTGAGCTGGTCACCGTCGCCGACACCGGCCACGCCTTCGGCATCCGCACCGCGAACGGCGTCGAGGTCCTCATCCACGTCGGCATCGACACCGTGAAGATGCAGGGCAAGGGCTTCGACGTGCGCGTCGCGGCCGGGCAGAAGGTCTCCGCCGGCGACCTCCTCGCCGAGGTCGACCTCGGTGCCGTACGCGCCGCGGGACACCCGGCCGTCACCCTGATGACCGTCCTCAACACCGCGGACATGACCTCGGTCGAGCCGCACACCGGGCAGGACGTCACCGCCGGCACCCCCGTGGTGACCGTGCGGCGGTGATCAGCCGCCCTTGAGGCATCCGATCCGGCGCGTGCACGCCTCCCGAGAGGGAGCGTGCACGCGCCGGATCGGTGTTCGGGAGACGATGGAGATCGGACGGAAAGGAGGGCCGGCGGTGAAGGCTGTGCGTGTCCTGAACAACAACGTGGTCCTCGCGAGCGACGAGAAGGACCAGCCGGTCATCCTGACCGGGCGTGGCATCGGCTTCAGCTCCCACCAGGGCAAACCCGTCGACCCCACGCTCATCGAGCGTGTCTTCGTCCCGGCCGACGGCCGCGATCCCGCCGCGGGCTCCGGGCCCGACGCGGACCCCGACCGGCTGGCCGAGGCCATGGCCCTCATCAGCGAGGAGATCTTCGAAGCCGTCGTGACCGCCCTCGGCGACGCCGGTATCGAGGGGCGCGAGTCCACCCGCCCCACCCTCGCCATCGCGGTCGCCGACCACGTCGCCGGAGCGCTGGACCGGGCCGCGCGGGGCATCGTCATCGAGTACCCGCTGCGCGCCGAGGTGCAGACCCTGTACGCCACCGAGTACGCCCAGGCCCAGCTCCTGCTCCAGGCCGTCAACGAGCACGTGACCCCGCGACTGGATGCCTCCGAGGCGACCCCGCTCGCCCTCCACCTGGTCAACGCGGGCTTCGTCTCGGGCGATCTGTCCTTCACCTACACGATGACCGGGGTCATCCAGCAGATGCTCGCCGTCATCAGGGAGCGGTACGGGCTGGACGTCTCCCACGAGTCCATGAACGTGGCGCGGTTCATCACGCACGTGCGCTATCTCTTCGTACGGATCCAGCAGCGTCGGCAGCTCAAGGGCCACGAGTCCACGATCGGGAAGGGCATCCGCCAGTACTACCCGGAGGCGACCCGCACCGCGCAGCAGCTCGCGACGATCGTCGAGCTGCGTCTGGGACGCCAACTGAGCGAGGACGAGGTCTCCTACCTGGCGCTCCACGTGGCCCGCATGACCATGGAGGCCGACGACACGGCGGCGTGACCCCGCGACGCGACCCCGGACCGAGGCTCCCGGCCGCCGCCCGGACCGCTCGGCCCGGTCGCCCCGCCCTCATTGAGGGAGCCCCGACGCCCGCAGTACCGCCCGCACGGTCTCGTCGTCGATCCGGTGTCCCAGCCGGTCGAGGAGCTCGGCGCCCTCGCGCAGGGTGCCGAGCTCGACGGACCGGCGTACACCGGTGTCGAGTTCGTGCCAGATCAGCGGGTTCGCGGTGAGGACGCGGGGGTCGAGTTCCGCGCGGTGGCCGTGGACGTCCCGCAGCACCAGGTGGGAGGACACGCCGGCGTACTGCCGTACGGTCGTCAGCGCGTCCGTGTGGACGACGTGCCGGCGCCACGGCGTGCGGACCACCAGCCGGCCGGGCCCCGCGCTCACCCGGGGCGGCAGCAGGACGAAGCCCACCGCTGCCGACACCGTGACCCACAGCAGAGCGCGCAGTGGCGTCACGCTCCCCGCGTCCCAGTCGACGAGCAGGGCCATGGCGCAGAACAGCAGAGCGCACGTCACCGCGAGCCGCGCACCAGCACGCCAATTCCGGTCACCGGCCGAGCCGGCCGTTCCGCTTCGCTCCACGGAGTCGACGCTATGCGGGGCCACCGGATCCGGCGCCCGTCGCTGACGGACCCCTGACGCCCGCGATGCGGATACTGACGGATCCCATACGCGTGGCGCCGTCGATCTCGACGGCCGGAGCGCACAGCCGGACCCCACGCGCGGCCCCTCCGCCGCGGGGACGCCGAGTCGGCGTACACCGGCAGCAGGGCCGTGTCGCACATGCCCGGGTGCACGGACACGGCGGTGACGCGAGCGTCGGCGGCGCGTCAAGGCGGTGTCAAGGTCTCCGGGAACTCCGCCAAGGAAGCGCCAACAGCCGGGCCGCCCGGCGCGTGAGGCGGCTTCCCTGGAGGAGGGATCCTCCCGCACGGGGGAAGCCGGAGCAGGGAGAGGAGCGCGTCGGCGGCGATGACGGACGTACGGCCCGGACGACTGAAGGTCTACCTCGGGACGGCACCGGGGGTCGGCAAGACCTACCGGATGCTCGACGAGGGGCGCCGCCGTGCCGCCCGCGGGGCGGACGTGGTGGTGGGGTTCGCGGAGTGCCACGGGCGCCCGCGCACGGAGGCGATGCTCGAAGGCCTGGAGACCGTTCCCCGGTCGCCCTGCTCCTACCGCGGCGGACGCTTCGAGGAGATGGACCTGGCCGCGGTCCTCGGCCGGCGCCCGCAGGTCGCGATCGTGGACGAGCTCGCCCACGGCAACATCCCCGGAGACGGCCGCAACTCCAAACGGGTGCAGGACATCGAGGCCCTGCTCGCCGCCGGAATCGACGTGATCACCGCGCTGAACGTCCAGCACCTGGAGTCCCTCAACGACGTCGTCGAGAGGATCACCGGCGTGCCGCAGCACGAGACGGTGCCGGACGAGGTCGTACGCCGCGCCTGGCAGATCGAACTGGTGGACATGCCCGCCGAGGGACTGCGCCGGCGCATGGCCCACGGCAACATCTACGCCCCCGAGAAGATCGACGCGGCCCTCGCCAACTACTTCCGGACGGGCAATCTGACGGCGCTGCGACAGCTCGCGCTGCTGTGGCTGGCCGACCGGGTCGACGAGGCGCTCCAGGAATATCGCTCGCAGCACAGCATCGGCAGGGTCTGGGAGACCCGCGAACGCGTGATGGTGGCGCTGACCGGCGGACCCGAGGGCGACACGCTCGTACGGCGGGCCGCGCGCATCGCCGACCGGTCCGCCGGCGGCGATCTGCTGGCCGTGCACGTGGCCCGCAGCGACGGCCTGGCCGCCGGCGTCTCGCACGCCTCGCTGGCCCGGCAGCGCCGGCTGACCGAGGACCTCGGCGGCAGCTACCACTCCGTCGTCGGCGACGACGTGGCCACCGTGCTGGTGGAGTTCGCCCGCACCGAGAACGCCACTCAACTGGTACTGGGCACCAGCAGGCGGGGCCGCCTGGCACGCTTTCTGACCGGGCCCGGTACCGGGGAGACCGTCACCGAGCTGTCCGGGGACATCGACGTCCACCGGGTCACCCACGAGCGGGCCGGCCGGGGGACACTCCTGCCCTCCAGGCGGCGCACGCTGTCCACGGGCCGGATGGTCGCGGGACCGGTGGCCGGACTGGTGCTGCCGGTGCTGCTCACGGTCGTCCTCACGCAGCTCCGGGGACCGCTGAACCTGACCAGCGAGGCGCTGCTGTTCCTGCTCGCGGTGGTGGGTGTGGCCTGCATCGGCGGGGTCGTCTCGGCGGTGATCGCGTCGGTGACGGCGTCCCTGCTGCTCAACTACTGGTTCATCCCGCCCATCGGCGCGTTCACGCTGGGCGACCCGAACGCGCTGGTGGCCCTCGCGGTGTTCGTGGTCGTGGCGGCCACGGTGGCGGCGGTCGTGGACCGGTCCTTGCGGCTGTCACGCCGTTCGGCCAGGGCGACGGCCGAGGCCGAGACCATGTCGTCCCTGGCCGGAAGCATCGTGCGCGGGGAGGCGACCATTCCGGCCCTGCTGGAGCGGACGCGCGAGACCTTCGCGATGGAGTCGGCGGACCTGGTCGACGAGCCCCCCGACACCGCCGGGACGACCGTCGTCCCGGCGGGCCCCGGCGCCTTCCTCGCCCTGCGGGGCCGCACGCTCTCCTCGTCCGAGCGACGGGTCCTGGCCGCGTTCGCCGCCCACGCGGGTTCCGCGGTCGAGCGGGCCCGGCTGGCCGAGGCGGCGGCCGAGGTGGAGCCCGTGAAGGCCGCCGACCGGCTCCGTACCGCCCTGCTGCGGGCCGTCGGCCACGACCTGCGGAGCCCGCTCGCCGCCGGCTGGGCCGCCGTCACCTCCCTGCGCAGCCGGGACGTCGACTTCACCGACGAGGACCGGGACGAACTCCTCGCCACCGCCGACGAGTCCATGGCCAAGCTCAACCGCCTGGTGGAGAACCTGCTCGACCTGAGCCGTCTGGAGGCCGGCGCCCTCACCCTGGACCTGCGCCCGACCACCCTGGAGGAGGTGCTGCCCATGGCTCTGGCCGACCTCTCCGACGTGCGGGTGGCGGACGTGGAGCGCGTTCCCGCGGTCCTCGCCGACCCGCCGCTGCTGGAACGGGTGATAGCCAACCTGGCCGGCAACGCAGCCCGGCACACCCCGCCCGGGAAACAGGTGCTGGTCACGGCCAGCGTCCTGGCCGGGCGGGTGGAGCTGCGGGTCGTGGACCGCGGGCCCGGTCTCCCCGTCGACGGCCGGGACCGGCTCTTCGAACCCTTCCAGCGGCTCGGCGACACCGACAACAGCACGGGACTCGGCCTCGGGCTCGCCCTCGCACGCGGCCTGACCGAGGCGATGAACGGCACCCTCAGCCCCGAGGACACCCCCGGCGGCGGCCTCACGATGGTGGTCGCGCTCCCGATGGCGGGACAGGCGCAGGGTGCCGAACCGGCCACGGGACAGCACCGCGCGGCCGCCGCCCCCGAAGCCTCTCCGTCCCCCTCTCGTCGTCCCTGAGGACCTCCTCGTCAAGGTCCTGTCAAGGGAGGCCGATCGGGCGCGAAGAAGGCGCAAGGAACGGCCACCGAGACGGGAACCGGACCGAATCTGGGTGCACCCGCGGGCCTTTCGGCCGTCGCGCGGGGCTCAGGAACAAAGGAGTACGCACCCATGTCCGTCCTCATCCGGACCACCGGGCAACCCGATGCCGTCCCCGGCGGCGAGGAGCCGCCCGACAGCGGCGAACGGCATCGGCTGACCGCCGTCACCGGGCTCGCGGCCCTGTCGCTGGACGCGATGGCGTCGGTGGCCTACGGCCCCGAGGCGATCGTCCTCGTCCTCGCCGCCGCCGGCGCCCGTGGACTCGGCTTCACGATGCCGGTGACCCTCGCCATCGCCGGCCTGCTCGCGGTGCTGGTGGCCTCCTACCGGCAGGTGATCGCGGCCTTCCCGGACGGCGGCGGCGCCTACGCCGTGGCCAAGAGGCACCTCGGCCCCCGCACCGGCCTGGCGGCCGCGGCCTCGCTCGTACTGGACTACGTCCTCAACGTCGCGGTCGCCGTGACGGCCGGCGTGGCGGCCCTCACCTCCGCGTTCCCCGCCCTCTACGACGACCGGATGTGGCTGTGCCTGGCGGTGCTGGCCCTGGTCACGGCCGTCAACCTGCGCGGGATCGTGGAGTCGGCGCGAGCGTTCATCGTGCCGACGGCCGTTTTCGTCGGCGCGATCCTCGTCCTGATCGTCGTCGGTCTGTTCAGGTCCCACCCCGTGAGCACGGCGACCGCGGCCGGGCACGCCTCCGTCCTCGCGGACAACGCCTCGACCGTGGGCGCGCTGCTCCTGCTGAAGGCGTTCGCGTCCGGTTGTGCCGCGCTGACGGGCGTCGAGGCCATCGCGAACGCCGTCCCGTCCTTCCGGGCCCCGCGGGTCCGGCGGGCCCAGCGCGCGGAGGTCGCCCTCGGCGCCGTACTCGGACTGATGCTGATCGGCCTGTCGGTGCTGATCGGCCGCTTCCACCTCCAGCCGGTCGAGGGCGTCACCGTCCTCGCCCAGCTCGCGGACGCCTCCTTCGGCCACAACTGGGCCTTCTACGTCATCCAGTTCGCCACGATGACCCTGCTGGCGCTGTCCGCGAACACCTCCTTCGGCGGGCTCCCCGTCCTGCTGAAGCTGCTCGCCCGAGACAACTACGCCCCGCACATGTTCGCCCTGAAGGCCGACCGCCAGGTCCACCGGCACGGCGTTCTGACGCTGGCCGTGGTCTCGGCCGCGCTGCTGGTCTTCTCCGGCGGCGACACGAACACCCTGGTGCCGCTGTTCGCCATCGGTGTCTTCGTCGGCTTCACGATCGCCCAGGTGGGCATGGTGAGGCACTGGTGGCTCGAGCGGGGACCGGGCTGGCGCGGGAAGGCGGTGCTGAACGGCTTCGGCGCCGTGCTCACGGGCGTCGCCACGGTCGTCGTCACCGCGAGCAAGTTCACCGAGGGCGCGTGGTTGATCGTGATAGCCGTCCCGGCGCTGGTGGCGGCCTTCGAGGCCGTGCACCGCGCCTACGGCCGGATCGGCGAGCGGCTCGGCCTCGGCCGCGTCCCCGAGACTCCGCACCGGGAGCGCTCCCTGGTGGTGGTACCGGTGGCCTCGCTCTCCCGCCTGACATCGGAGGCGCTGACGGCGGCGGCCGCGCTCGGTGACGAGGTCCGTGCGGTGACCGTGTGCTACGCGGACCCCGAGGACCGGGCGCGGACGTACGCCTTCGAGCGTGCCTGGGCGTTGTGGGACCCGGGCGTGGAGCTGGTGCGGCTGCCGTGCGAGCGGCGCGGTCTCGGCCGCCCCGTCGCCGCGTACGTCCGTGCGGCGGCTGCCGCCGCGCCCGGTACCCGGGTGACCGTGCTGATCCCGGAGGCCGAACCGGAGCGGCTGTGGCAGCGCCTGCTGCAGAACCAGCGGGGCGCGGTGGTCGCCCACGCGGTGCGGCGGGAGACCGACGCGGTGATCTGCAGGCTGCGCTTCCGGCTCATGTGACACGAGCCACCTGCCGCCACCCTGGCCCGACCGGCTGACGGATCAGTGGCCGTAAGAGTCGCGTCAAGGCGGGGAGCGCCGCCGTATGGGAGTCGTCAACGGCGGCCGCATCCGGCCAGGGAGGCGGTTTCCTCTAACCGTCCGATGCAAAACGAACCTCCCCTAGGAGCTCGCGATGGCCGATCTGGCCTTCGTCGTCACCATGATCGCGGTGTTCGCGCTGGTGGCCCTCGTCGCCAAGGGGGTGACGAAGCTGTGACTGCCGAGAACATCGTCGGCCTGATCGTGGCCGTCGCCCTGCTGGGCTATCTGGTCCTTGCCCTTGTCTTCCCGGAGAGGTTCTGACTGTGACATCAGCTTCTGTCGCAGCGGACGGCATGAGCCCCGTCCTCGCCGGCGTCCTCCAGTTGCTCGCCCTCATAGGCGTGCTGGCGCTCGTCTACATCCCCTTCGGCAATTACATGGCCCGGGTCTACTCCTCCGAGAAGCACCTGCGGGTGGAGAAGTGGGTCTACAAGGGCATCGGCGCCAACCCGGACGCCGAGATGACCTGGCCCGCGTACCTTCGCGCGGTCCTCGCCTTCTCCGCGGTCAGTGTCCTGTTCCTCTACCTGCTCCAGCGGCTGCAGGGAGTGCTGCCGGGCTCGCTGCACTTCGGCTCGGTCAACCCGGCCCAGTCGTTCAACACGGCCGTGTCGTTCGTGTCGAACACGAACTGGCAGTCGTACTACGGCGAACAGACCATGGGTCACGTCGTGCAGACCGCCGGTCTGGCCGTGCAGAACTTCGTCTCCGCGGCGGTCGGCATGGCGGTCGCGGTCGCGCTGGTGCGGGGCTTCGCCCGCTCCCGTACCGGTGAGCTGGGCAACTTCTGGGCGGACCTGGTGCGCGGCACGCTGCGCATCCTGGTGCCGGTCGCCGCGGTCGCCGCGGTGATCCTGGTGGTGTGCGGGGCGATCCAGAACTTCTCCGGTATCCACTCCGTGGGTCAGTTCATGGGTGGCTCGCAGCAGTGGAACGGCGGTGCGGTCGCCTCGCAGGAGGCCATCAAGGAGCTCGGCACCAACGGCGGCGGCTACTTCAACGCCAACTCCGCCCACCCCTTCGAGAACCCGACCCCGTTCTCGAACCTCTTCGAGATCTTCCTGATCCTGGTGATCCCGTTCGCGCTGACCCGCACGTTCGGCGTGATGGTCGGCTCGGTGAAGCAGGGGTACGCGATCCTCGCCACGATGGCCACCATCTGGATCGGGTTCACCGCCCTGATGATGGCGACCGAGTTCCACCACCACGGCGCGGCCTTCGACCTCGCGGGCGGGGCGACGGAGGGCAAGGAGACCCGCTTCGGCGTCGCCGGCTCGTCGATCTTCGCGGTGGCCACGACGCTGACCTCCACGGGAGCGGTGAACTCCTTCCACTCCTCGTTCACCGGACTCGGCGGCGGTATCACCATGCTGGGCATGCAGCTCGGCGAGATCGCGCCCGGCGGCACCGGATCCGGCCTCTACGGCATGCTGATCATGGCGATCATCGCGGTGTTCATCGCCGGCCTGATGGTGGGCCGCACCCCCGAGTACCTCGGCAAGAAGATCGGCGGCCGGGAGATGAAGCTCGCCGCCTGCTACATCCTCATCACGCCGGCGCTGGTCCTCGTCTTCGCCGCGGCCTCCATGGCGTTGCCGACCCCGCCGCACTCGATGCTCAACTCCGGTGCGCACGGATTCTCCGAGGTCCTGTACGCCTTCACCTCGGCGGCCAACAACAACGGCTCGGCGTTCGCCGGCCTGAACGCGAACACCGACTGGTACAACACCATGACCGGACTCGCGATGCTGCTCGGCCGCTTCCTCCCCATGGTGTTCGTGCTGGCCCTGGCCGGTTCGCTCGCCGGACAGAAGCCCGTCCCCGTGACCGCGGGCACCCTGCGGACCGAGAAGCCGCTGTTCACCGGTCTGCTCGTGGGCGCGGTCCTCATCATCACCGGTCTCACGTACTTCCCGGCCCTCGCCCTGGGCCCGCTCGCCGAAGGACTCGCGTGATGACCACCCGTACAGAGAAGGCAGAGGACTCGATGTCCACAGCCACACCCACCAGGGCGCCGCACAGCGACGTCCCCACCGCGCACAAGCCCACGGACGGACGGGTCGGAGCCGGTCTCTTCGACGCCGGGCAACTGATCAAGTCCGTGCCGGACGCGTTCCGCAAGCTCGACCCCCGGGTGATGGTCAAGTCGCCCGTGATGTTCGTGGTGTGGATCGGCTCGGTGCTCACCACCGCCTTCTCCCTCAAGGACCCGGGCGACTGGTTCGGCTGGACGATCAGCGCCTGGCTGTGGCTCACCGTCCTGTTCGCCAACCTCGCCGAGGCGGTGGCCGAGGGACGCGGCAAGGCGCAGGCCGACACCCTGCGCAAGGCCAAGACCGACACGGTCGCCCGCCGGCTGCTGCCGGACGGCTCCGAGGAACAGGTGCCCGGCACCGTGCTGACGATCGGTGACAGGGTCGTCTGCGAGGCCGGTGACATCATCCCCGGCGACGGTGACGTCGTCGAAGGTGTCGCCTCCGTCGACGAGTCGGCCATCACCGGCGAGTCGGCCCCGGTCATCCGGGAGTCCGGCGGCGACCGGTCGGCCGTCACCGGCGGCACGAAGGTCCTCTCCGACCGGATCGTCGTCAAGATCACGACGAAGCCCGGCGAGACCTTCATCGACCGGATGATCGCTCTGGTCGAGGGCGCGGCCCGGCAGAAGACGCCCAACGAGATCGCGCTGAACATCCTGCTGGCCTCGCTGACGATCGTCTTCCTGCTGGCCTGTGCCACCCTGCCGCCGCTCGCGGGCTACGCGGGCACCCATCTGACGATGGTCGTGCTGGTGGCCCTGCTGGTCTGCCTGATCCCGACCACCATCGGCGCCCTGCTCTCCGCGATCGGCATCGCCGGCATGGACCGGTTGGTGCAGCGCAACGTGCTCGCCATGTCCGGGCGGGCGGTCGAGGCCGCCGGTGACGTCTCGACGCTGCTCCTGGACAAGACTGGCACCATCACGCTCGGCAACCGGCAGGCCTCGGAGTTCGTCCCGGTGACCGGGACGACCGAGGCCGAGGTCGCCGACGCCGCCCAGCTCTCCTCCCTCGCGGACGAGACCCCCGAGGGCCGCTCGATCGTCGTCCTGGCGAAGGAGAGGTACGGACTGCGCGAGCGTCACCAGGGCGAGCTCGCCGGCGCCGAGTGGATCGCCTTCACCGCCCAGACCCGTATGTCCGGCGTCGACGTCGACGGACGCAAGATCCGCAAGGGCGCGGCCGGTTCGGTCATCGCCTGGGTCAAGGAGCAGGGCGGCACGGTCTCCGCGGACGCCGGCACCCTCGCGGACCGGATCTCCGAGGCGGGCGGCACCCCGCTGCTCGTCGCCGTCGAGGACGTGCACGGCGCACGGGTCCTCGGGGTCATCCACCTCAAGGACGTGGTCAAGGAGGGCATGCGGGAGCGGTTCGAGGAACTGCGCCGCATGGGCATCAAGACGGTCATGATCACGGGCGACAACCCGCTGACGGCCAAGGCGATCGCCGAGGAGGCGGGCGTCGACGACTTCCTCGCGGAGGCCACTCCCGAGGACAAGATGGCCCTCATCAAGCGGGAGCAGGCCGGCGGCAAGCTCGTCGCGATGACCGGTGACGGCACCAACGACGCCCCCGCGCTCGCCCAGGCCGACGTCGGCGTGGCCATGAACACGGGCACCTCGGCCGCCAAGGAGGCCGGGAACATGGTGGACCTGGACTCCAACCCCACCAAGCTCATCGAGATCGTCGAGATCGGCAAGCAACTGCTGATCACCCGGGGCGCGTTGACGACGTTCTCCATCGCCAACGACGTCGCGAAGTACTTCGCGATCATCCCGGCGCTGTTCGCGGCCGTCTACCCGGGCCTGGACAAGCTCAACGTCATGCACCTGTCCTCGCCCGACTCCGCGATCCTCTCCGCGGTCGTCTTCAACGCGCTCGTCATCATCGCCCTGGTCCCGCTGTCGCTGAAGGGCGTCCGGTACCGGCCCGTCAGCGCCGACAAGCTGCTGCGCCGCAACCTCGGGATCTACGGACTCGGCGGCCTGGTCGCCCCGTTCATCGGCATCAAGATCATCGACCTGCTCGTCTCACTCATCCCCGGAATCGGCTGAAGGACATGAACAACTCCTTTGTGAACACCGCCCGGTTGCTGGGCGCGGGCCTGCGGGCCCTGCTCGTACTGACCCTGGTGACCGGTGTCGTCTACCCGCTGGTCGTGACCGGTGTCGCCCAGGGCCTCTTCTCCGCGCAGGCGAACGGCTCCGAGATCAAGGCCGACGGCAAGGTCGTCGGCTCCTCCCTCATCGGCCAGTCCTACAACCTGCCGCTGAAGAAGGGCCAGGAGACTCCGGAAGCCGACCTCAAGTGGTTCCAGGGCCGCCCGGCCAACGGGCTCGGCTCCAACAGCATCAACACGCGGTACACGCTGATCCTCTCGGGCGCCACCAACCTGGCCGGCGACAGCGGCGCGGTCGACGGCACCTGCCCGGCCAAGCCCGAGGACGGCACACTCTGCGCCCAGGTGCTCGCCGCCAGGACCGCCGTCGTCAAGGACAACTCGGTCCCCGGCTACACCGTCGAGCCGTCCGCCGTACCCGCCGACGCCGTCACCTCCTCCGGCTCCGGCCTGGACCCGGACATCTCCCCGGCCTACGCCGAACTCCAGGTCCACCGGATCGCCGAGAGGAACGGCCTGCCCGTCGCCCGGGTCGAGAAGCTGGTCGAGGACCACACCGAGGGCCGCACCCTCGGCTTCATGGGTGAGCCCCGGGTCAACGTCCTGGAGCTCAACATCGCGCTGAAGGACCTCGCGGCGAAGCAGTGACGGTCTTACGCCACCCGCAGGGGAGCCGGCGGCCCGGGAGTCACCCCGGACCGCCGGCTCCCGCCGCCATGAAGTCGGCCGTGCGCTGTCCGCGCCACCGGTCCGACGTACGACAGGAGACGCACACCCCATGACCCGGGTGCTCGTGGTGGAGGACGACCCGCAGCTCGTACGGGCCCTCGTCATCAACCTGCAGGCACGCCACTACGGCGTGGACGCCGCCCCCGACGGAGCGACCGCTCTCCGGCTCGCCGCCACCCGGCAGCCCGACGTGATCCTGCTCGATCTCGGCCTGCCCGACCTCGAAGGCGTCGACGTCATCAGGGGCATACGAGGCTGGAGCCGCGTGCCGATCCTCGTCCTGTCCGCCCGGCGGGCGTCCGACGAGAAGGTCTCCGCCCTCGACGCCGGAGCGGACGACTACATCACCAAGCCCTTCAGCATGGACGAACTCCTCGCCCGGCTGAGGGCCGCCGTCCGCCGCGTCGCGGACCTACCCCTGGCCCACGAGACGAGCCTGGTCACGACGGAGCACTTCACCCTCGACCTGCTCGCCAAGAAGGCGGTACGGGACGGGCGCGACGTGCGGCTGACCCCGACCGAGTGGCATCTGCTGGAGATCCTGGTGACCAACCGCGGCCGGCTGGTCACACAGCGGCGGCTTCTCCAGGAGGTCTGGGGCGTCTCGCAGAGCGACAAGACCAACTATCTGCGGGTCTACATGGCGCAGTTGCGCCGGAAGCTGGAGACGGACCCCTCCCGGCCCCGCTACCTGATCACCAAGCCGGGCATGGGCTATCGCTTCGAGGGATGACAAGGCGCGGGGAGGGCTGTGCGGCCGGCGGCATCGGCGCCGGCCCCTGGGTCTACCTCGGATTCGTGCCCTCCCGCTCCAGGTCACCGGTGTCCAGGCGCAGCCGCAGGGCGTTGCGGCGGTGCGCGGCTGTCAGCGCCGCCCGCAGCGGGGAGGGCGGGACCGCGAGAACGGGACAGACGGCGTGGGCGAGGCAGTGGCGGCCGACCGACGGCCACAGCGCGCGGCGCAGCAGGCCCCGCCCGCCGGCGCCGACGACGAGGAGGTCGCCGTCCCGGTCGGCGACGCGCACCAGCGCCGGTCCGGGAGCGCCCCGGACGACGAGCGCCCGCCCGGGCAGCCCGGTGCCGGCGCTGCCGAACGCGTCGCGCAGCGCTTCCCTGAGCCTTTCCCCGGCGAGCCGCTCCCACTCCGGGACCAGGAACCTCGTGGCCGGGAACCTGCGGGCGGTGAGATCCCCCTCCGGAGGCTCCCAGGCGACCACCGGCCAGAGTTCCGCGCCGCGGAGCCGGGCCTCCTCGGCGGCCCGGCCCAGGACGGTGAGGCACCCCGGTGAGTCGCCCACTCCGACGACGACGCGAGCGGCTGGGGGCTTGGGGGACTCGGACATCGCGTTCACCTTCTGCACGTGCCGGCCAGGCGTTCCCGGCCGGCGATTCCTTTGGGCAACCGCCTCCATCTCACCCCCGCGTCCGTGCTCCCGGCAGTCCGCGCGCCCGTTCTTGGCGCCCTTCTGACGGTCCTCCGGGCGCCCTCCCACCAGCGGTGTCAGCGGTCCGTCAAAGTCGTCCGGCTCCTCGTCAACGTCCCGTCAGGACCGTTCCCGCCGACCGGAGGTCCGGGCATAACGTCGGCAGTGAACCCCGGCCCGGCTCCCCGCGTCCGGGGTCCCACAGCTCCGATCCCACACTCCCTGCCCTTCGGGAGGCACCCCATGACAGAACTCCTCCACGGCGAAGACCCCGAGCCCGCCGATCGGTTCCCGGCCGGACCCCTGTACGTACCGGTCCGGCCGGGTCCCTCCGGGTGTGCGGCCCGGCTCTTCCGCACCCCCCTCGGCCGGCGAACGGCCGTCGGCTTCACCTCCGAGCGCCGGCTGACCGCCACCCTCGGCTCCGGCCAGGCGTGGATCCGGCTCGCCGAGCCCGCGCTGCGCGCGCTGACCGCGCCGCTCGGCGTCACCACCGTCACGGTCGACCCGCAGTTCACCGCCCCGGCGCCCGGACGCGTCACGCCGCCCGTCGCGGTCGCGCCCGCGGCCCCCGTCCCACCCGCCGGGCCGGTCACGCAAGAGATGTCCGCGCTGCGGATCGCCTGAGAGGAGCCACGATGACCACGGTTCACGAACCAGCCACCGCGACCGCCGCCACCACAACTACCCCCGCCGCCACAACTACCGCGACCGCCACAACTACCGCGACCGCCACAACTACCGCGACCGGCACCGCCGCCACCGCCGTGGCCGGCCTGTCCGTGTGGCCCGCCTCCACCACCGAAGCACCGCACGGCGACCTCGCCGTGGGTGGCGTACCGCTCGCCGAGATCGCCGACCGCTTCGGCGCCCCCGTCTACGTCCTGGACGAGGCCGAGGTCCGCGACCGCTGCCGTACCTACCGGGACGCCTTCCCCGAAGCGGAAGTCCTCTACGCGGCCAAGGCGTTCCTGTGCCGCGCGATGGCCCACTGGATGGACGAGGAGGGCTTCGGCCTCGACGTCTGCTCCGCCGGCGAACTCGAACTCGCCGTCACCACCGGCTTCCCGCCCGAGCGGATCGTGCTGCACGGCAACGCCAAGTCCCCCCACGACCTGGACCTCGCCCTGCGGCTGGGCGTCGGCCGCATCGTCATCGACAGCCCCTCCGAGATCGCCCGGCTGGCCGCCGCCGTCGGCCCGGACGGCCACCAGAAGGTGATGGTCCGCGTGGTGCCCGGCATCCGCGCGGGCGGCCACGAGAAGATCCGCACGGGAACCGACGACCAGAAGTTCGGCCTGTCCATCGCCGACGGCTACGCGGCGCACGCCATCGCCCGGATTCTCGACCAGCCGCAGCTCGAACTCACCGGTCTGCACTGCCACTTGGGCTCGCAGATCACCAGTGTCACGCCGTACCGGATCGCCGTACGACGCCTGGTCGGCCTCATGAGCCGGCTCCACGAGCAGCACGGCCTGGTCCTGCCCGAACTCGACCTCGGCGGCGGCCACGGCATCGCCTACCGCCCCGGCGAACCGGCCCTGGACCTCACCGCGCTGGCCCGCAAGGTACGCGCCGAACTCGCCGACGCCTGCGCCACGGCCGGACTCCCCGTCCCCCGCCTGATCATCGAACCGGGACGGGCCATCGCCGGACCGGCGGGCATCGCCGTCTACCGCGTCCTGTCCGTCAAACACACCGGCGAGCACGTGTTCGTGGCCGTCGACGGCGGTATGAGCGACAACCCGCGCCCCGCCCTGTACGGCGTCCGCTACGCCCCCCGCCTGATCGGCCGGCGCAGCACCGCGGACCCGGCCCGGGTGACCGTGGTCGGCCGGCACTGCGAAGCCGGCGACATCCTCGCCGCCGACGCGGACCTCCCCGCCGACGTACGCCCAGGCGACCTCCTCGCCGTCCCCGTGGCCGGCGCGTACCACCTGTCCATGGCCTCCGGCTACAACCTGGTCGGCCGCCCGCCCGTGGTCGCCGTACGCGACGGACGGGCCCGCCTCCTCGTCCGCCGGGAATCCCTGGACGACATCCGCCGCCGCGACGTGGGCCTGTGACCGGCCGCTGATCTCCGGGCGGGCCGGTCCATCCTCCCTCGCCGACCGGCCCGTCCGGGCTTTCGTGCCCGGATGCCGCACGAGCGGCGCGCCGCCGACACCGGCCGGCGCGCCGCTACACGTCGATCTGCGAGCCCATGATCACCGTGTGGGCCCGGGGGAGGCCGAAGTACTCGGCGGCGTCCGCGGTGATGTGGGAGGTGGCGATGAACAGCCGCTTGCGCCAGGGGGCCATCGTCGGTGCCTTGCCCCGCCGCAGCTCGATCGTCGACAGGAAGTAGGACGCCCGGTCGAGCTCCAGCGGTCCTTCGGTCCTGTCCGGGTCGAGCATGGCCAGGGTGCTGGGCACGTCCGGCGTCTCCATGTAGCCGAAGCGGGCGGTGACGTGAATGATGCCGTCGTCGCCGTAGCCGAGATCGTCGACGACGAGCCGCCGGTCGGCCGGGACGCGGGGCACCGGCTCGGTCTCGATGGCCAGGATCACGACCTGCTCGTGCCGCACGTGGTTGTGCTCGACGTTGGCCCGCATGGCAAGGGGAGTCGTCTGCTTGCCCCGGTTGAGGAAGACGGCCGTCCCGGGGACGCGGAGCGTCGACAGCTCACCGCTGCGCAGGCGCTCGACGAAGTCGGGCAACGGGCCCTCCTGCCGGACGCGTTCCGTGGTGACGATCTCGCGCCCGCGCTGCCAGGTGGTCATGACGGTGAACGCGGTGAGCCCGATCAGGAGCGGCAGCCACGCACCGTGGACGAGCTTCGTCAGGTTGGCCGCGACGAAGAGCAGGTCCACGAAGAGCAGCACACTCGCGCCGATCGCGACGAGCCATACAGGTGTGCCCCACTTGGCCCGTGCGACGTAGAAGAACAGAAGCGTGGTGATGGTGATGGTGCCGGTGACCGCCATACCGAACGCGAAGGCCAGCGCCGTGGAACTGCGGAAGGCGAAGACCAGGGTGAGGACCGAGACCATCAGCAGCCAGTTGATCCAGGGGACGTAGATCTGGCCGATCGTGGACTCGGAGGTGTGCGCGATGCGCAGCCGCGGCAGGTAGCCGAGCTGGGCGGCCTGGGAGGTGACCGAGAACGCGCCGGTGATCACGGCCTGCGAGGCGATCACCGTGGCGGCCGTTGCCAGCAGGACCATCGGCCATCTGCCCCAGTGGGGCACCAGCAGGAAGAAGGGGCTGCTGATGTTGCGGGGATCGGCCAGGATCAGCGCGCCCTGGCCGAAGTAGCTCAGCACGCATGCGGGAAGGACGAGGAACATCCAGCCGCGGGTGATGGCCCGGCGGCCGAAGTGACCCATGTCCGCGTAGAGGGCTTCCGCGCCGGTGACCGAGAGCACGACCGCGGCGAGGGCGAAGAAGGCGGTGCCGAAATGGCCGAACAGGAAACCCAGGGCGTACGTGGGCGACAGTGCCCTGAGGATCGCCGGGTGGTCGACGATGCCGTCCACGCCGCAGGCGCCGATGACCACGAACCAGGTGATCATGACCGGCCCGAACACCCGGCCCACGGCCGCGGTCCCTCTGCGCTGCACCAGGAACAGCAGGACGATGATGACCGCGGTGATCGGCACGACCGCGCTCTCCAGCGACGGCTGGACCACCTTGAGCCCCTCGACCGCGGACAGTACCGAGATCGCCGGAGTGATCATGCTGTCGCCGAAGAACAGGGAGGCGCCGAAGACGCCGAGCGCGGCCAGGACGGCCGTGGTCCGCCGGTCACGCCGCGAGCCCCACCGCCGTACGAGCGTGATCAGGGCCATGATGCCGCCCTCGCCGTCGTTGTCGGCACGCATCGCCAGCAGCACGTAGGTGACCGTCACGATGGTCATCACCGACCAGAACACGAGCGACACCACGCCGTACACGTTGTCCGTGGTGACCGGCACCGGATGCGGGTCGCCCGGGTCGAACACGGTCTGGAGGGTGTAGATCGGGCTGGTCCCGATGTCGCCGAAGACCACGCCGAGAGCACCGATCACCACCGCGAGACGCACCGTGTCGTGCGCACTCGGACCATGTCCCCCTGGCCCCGGCGACACCTCCCCGCGGTCCCCCGCAGCCCCGTTCCGGGGATCGGTCATGGCGTCCTCCTCCGCTCGGGCCGCCGCGCGCCGGACGAGGTGTGCCGACAGGTGCCGTCCGCCGCGACGATACCGATCACCCGCACCGTCGCCCGTAGCGCACGCCGCCGCGTTCGGGCGATCTCGCGCCCGGCCCTGGCGGGACGGAGCGGAGTTCGGCGCCCGGCCCTTGTCTACGTCGGTTCCCCTTCGGTGCCACCGGCGCCCGCCGCCTCCGACCCGGCCCGGCGGGCGGCCGCTGCCAGAGCCTCCAGGGCGGCCAGGTGTGCGGCGAGCGCCTCGCGTCCGGTCAGGGTGAGCGCGAGCCAGGTGCGGGGCCGCTTGCCGAAGTAGCCCTTGCGGACGCTCACATAGCCGGCCCTCTCCAGCGCGGCGACCGTCTTGCTCAGCACGGAATCGGTGACCTCGCAGTAGTCCCGCACCGTGCTGAACTCGGCCTCGGCGCAACCGGATAGGAACGCGGCCACCGTCAGCCGGGTCGGGTGGTGGATCTCCTTGTCCAGGCCGGGCGGGCCCGTGTCGGTCACGACGCCTCCCGGGCACCGGCGCGCGCACGGCCGGCCTGCATCCAGGACACCGCACCCGCCACCACGCCGAATCCGGTGAACGCCCCGGCGCCACCGAAGAGGAGGGCTCCCACCAGGCCCGCGGCGAAGGGGATCAGGGGCAGGACCCACGCGTGCCACGCGGTCCCGCGCTCGCGCTGGGCGAACCACGGTGCGACTCCGGAGGCACGCTGCGCCCTCCAGTTCACCACCAGGAAGGCGACCGCGCAGAGCAGCGCGGCCGCGAGAATCCAGCCCCGCCATCGGGGCCATTCCGTACGACGGGCGTGCTTAATCATTCCATGCTGGCATCTACTTTCCAGTGGCAAGTAATTTCCGTCCGGGCATGTCGGAGCACGGGAGAGCCCCGCCGGGAGTGGATCTCGGCGGGGCTCTCACGCGCCTGAGTTAGTCGATGGACGCGGGCCCTGAGCGCGCGTCACCTGCGACCGGCGGGCGTCATGCCTGCTGGGCGAGTTTCGCCTCTCGGGCCAGCTGGGTGGCGGCCAGCAGGCTCAGGCCCGGCAGTTCTTGGCGCAGGGCCCGTACGGCGGCCACCTCGTGGGTGACGGGGTCCACGCCGTCGCGCTCCAGGATTCCCCGGGCCCACCGCACCCGCGGCTCCTCGCCCCGCTCCGCCAGTTCGTCCAGGATCCGCGCAGCGCGCCGCAGCCCGGGAGCCTCGTCGGCGGGAGCGTCCGACAGCGCCCGGCTCACCGCGTCCCGCGCGTCGCCGAGATCGCTGAGCGCGATCAGATGCACTTCCTTCTTGCTGAACATTCCCGTTCCGTCTCTCTCGCCCGGTCGTCCGCGGTCGCCGCCCGGAAACGCCGGACAGATGAACTCCCGGCCACGCTACAGGCTTCCCCGAGCAGCCCCTCGGCCGCGCGGACGAACCCCCTGACAGGCTTCCGTTTTGATCGTCTGTCACCTTTGCTGTTTTCCCAGAAGGGCTGCACAGCAGAGCAGTTGGCTGCCTCGGGCCCCGGATGACGGGTCTCACTTCGCCGCGCGATCATGTCGTGAACCACTCGGACCAGGCGGGCCGGCCGTGGTCCGGCCCGTGGCGGTCCGACGGGAGTCGCCTGACCGGGCAGCGGCCGTTTGAGTGTGCTGAAGCCGTGTCAGACGGCCGGCCCAAGGCCGATTGGCCATGCTGGGCGGGAATCGACATGCTGTCCGGCGACGAGGAGTACGGCATGCCCAAGGACTCGGTGGCCAGGTTCCTGGCGGCTCTGACCCCGGAGGATCGGCGGACTGTCGACTCCGAACCACGCGAAGAACAGGAGCGCCTGGCCGCGGCCTGAGAGAGCGAGTTGGAGGCGGACGCCGAACTCGACACGCTCGACGAGTTGTCGCCGCCCGCGGCAGAGGCGGAGGCCGCCCGACGCGTCCTGGACCGCAAGGACGACTGACCCGTGCGGCACCCGGTCCGCCCGTCCGCCATCGCGAAGCGGTCACGATCGGATGGCCGACCGCAACCTCGGCCGGCTGAGCGGCATGTGATCCGGCAGGGACGGTTTTCGTCCGCTCCCGACCGGATGCGAGGGGGCCCGACGGCTCAGGAGACACGTCCCGTTGTGGCGGCTCCTCGTCCGTCCGCCCCGGCGTCAGGACCCAGGCCCGATGAACCGTCTGAGCGTGTCCAGGGCCATCTTGTCCGTCACGGCGCTTCGGCCTGAGAGGCGGTGAACGAGAATCCAGCCCTGCGGTGAGGCTCCCGCGAAGACGGACGCGCCGCCTGTCGCGCCGTTGTGCCACAGCAGGCTTCCCGCCTTCTGCCAGGCCGGTGCCGGTTCACCCAGCTTGCGGTCGACCAGCAGGTCGGTGAGGAGGCGGGCGGCGGCCCGGGGAGTGGCCCACAGCCCGCCGGCGGGAAGGATCGCGCCGTCCATGGTCCAGGTCCGGCGAGACCGGCCGAACAGCCCTGTGCGGCACAGCCGCCTGCCGGACGGCGGATCGACGGCGACATCGACGATGCCGAGCGGGTCGAGGAGATGGCGGTGCAGCAGTTCCTCGTACGGGGTGCGCGTGGCCGCGACCAGGGCCGCGCCCAGGAGCGCGTAGCCGAGGTTGGAATACTCCTCGGCCGTCCCCGCGGGGGCGGTGACCAGGGTGTCGAGGTTTCGTACGACCGAGTCCAGCGCGTCCGTGTCGAAAGCCGCGTAGGGATCGCGCCCGCTGATGCCGGGAGGCATGCGGGGAAGGCCCGAGGTGTGGTCGGCAAGTTGGCGCAGGGTGATTCCCGTGCCGCCGGGCGCCGGCAGGAACAGCTCCAGCGGGTCGTCGAGGCTCAGGACTCCGTCGTCGGCCAAGGCGGTCAGGACGGTCGCGGTGAGCGGCTTGGTCAGCGAACCGATCTGTGTGAACAGGCCGGGGTCGTGGCCGTGAGAGATCTGGGGTGCCTGAAAGCTGCTGAGTACGCAGGTGGGAACTCGGATCATGATGGTCTCCCGTCGTGTGTTCGGGCCGACGCGCTGCCGCCGGTCTGCGAGTGGACAGGCGCGCTGCCGCCGCTCTGCGAGTGGACGTGCGGGGTGCCCGTTCAGTTCGACGCGAGCCAGGCTCTGAGCAGAGCCTCCCGTTCACGCGACCGGAGAATTCTGGTCGGCCGAGTCCGCACCCACCACTCGGTCATGACGGCGGGAGTGGCGGTGCCCCGTATGAAGCGGCCGATCAGTCGGCGGGAGAGATCGACCTCGAGCGCGGAGTAGGCGACGGCGGCGCTGGAGTGGGCAGGCGTCAGGACCGTGCCCTCGGGTGCGGTGATGGACACGGTCATCTCGGTGGGACTGCTCGGCACCCAGGCGTCCAGGGCCGCGGCGGCGAAGGTCACGGCGTGGGTCGTCCAGCGTCGTACAGTGGAGCGGACGGGGACTTCGGTGACCTCCAGACCCGCTATGCCGGACCACGCCCAGTCATGTGCGCGCGGACCGGTAACGCGGGGCCCAGAAGCCTCGAGCACCACGCACGGAGCCGGTGCCGTGGCCGGGGTGCCGACGTACACGCCGTCGGCCGAGACCCAGAACAGTCCCACCGTGGTGCCGTCGTTGTGGGACGGGAGTTTGGCCGGGTTCGCTTCCATCGCCTGTCTGTCTCTCATTTGTCCGTGTCACCTTGGTGGAATGCCGCATCCGCGAGCTTGCACGGCGCCCGGCATCGAACTGCGGCCTTCCGGCCGAAGGCGCCGGGAACGCTACACCGGCTCCTCCGCGAGCGTGACTTCGGCAGCGGTTTCGCCCGCCGCCTTCTCCTTCCCGGCTCGCCGGCCCAGCCGGGCGGCCGGCTTCGACACGGTGGAAACGGCCCAGCCGAGTTCCCTGTTGAGGAAGACGAGGTCGCAGGCGATCATCGTCAGAGCGAATCCCGTCAGGCCCATGCACAGACCGATGGCGACGTGGAAGCCGATCGACATGGTGGCGGCCCAGGGCCGGAGTGCGGGGACCAGCACTCCGAGGGGGAAGTAGACGAGGAACATGACGGTCGTGTACGTCCCGGCCACCACCATGAAATCGTTGTGATAGATGAGGTTCGAGACTCCGGGGAACGTGAACTCCGGAACCCGGAGCACGTAGAACAGGGCGGTTCCGTCCTGCCACATCTGTCCCTGGACCTTGTACAGACCACTGACGACGTACACCAGGCACATCTGCGACGCGATCGCCACGACACCGAGATTGTGCAGAGGCGTCGCCAACGAACGCACCTGCGTCGGCAGGCGCCGGCCGAGTCTTTCCACGCGACCGGAGGAGAAGGAGAAGCGGTCGTAGCAGCGGGTGGCCAGGAGCATCGGGAGCACCAGGTAGGCGAGGTTGTCGCCACCGTCGAGCAGGACCGGCTGACGTTCGTAGAGAGACCACAGGAAAACCCAGTGCAAGGCGAGTCCGGCCCTGCCGCCTATGCCCAGGGTGACCATCAGAGCGGTGATCAGGCCCAGGTGGAAGACCAGTTGGAACCACGCTTCCGAGGAACTCCACGTATAGAGACTGAAAGAGCCGTTGCCGTGGACCTGTTCAACGAATTCGCGCCAGGGGAGAACGGCGTCAGGGCCGAAGAGATAGTCCCGGTCGGCGTACTGGCTGACGTAGAACATCAGGCCGACGAACCCGAGGAGGGCACGGGTTCCGGAGACGCCGACGGCACCGATCGGCACCGAACTCCACCTGTCGATGGTGGAGACGACCTTCCTCATGTGACGTCCTCCGCATTCCGCCATTTCAGATCCTCGAAGCTGATCGTGCCGTTGGCGGACGGATCCTTTCGCCGCGACCACGAAGGGAGCTCGTGCACGTACATGCGCACCTGCACGGCGGAGGGAGACCCGTCGCACACGTTCCGCAACTGGGACAGCGAGTAGCGCGCCAGGAAGATCTCCGCCTGATCTCGCGAAGTCTTCTCGTAGGGAAGCAGAGGAACCGGTCGCTTCTTCTTCTCCGCTTCCTTGTTCCTGAGCCGGGTCAGAACCGGATCGGGGCTGTCCATCTGTGTGATGGTCCCGCTGACCAGCCGGTTGATGCGAGACGGGAAGAACCGGTCATGCTGGACTCTGGTCACGTAAGGGCGGGACACGTCGTAGAAATCGGTGGCCTTGCCGTTCGCGCACCTGGCACGGGCGACAATGCCGCGGTCGTCCGACAGAGGGTCCGGGGCGAAAAGCATCCAGTTCTGCGACAGATAGGGTTCCGTCACCGCGTTCATCTCGTCGTAGTAGCGCAGCTTGACGGGATTCAGGGGCGTCTGGGTCAGCGCGGCGACGGACAGGTAGGCGCCCAGGAGGGCGGCCCCGGCAATGAGGACCGCCCTCCTGAGTACGACATGCTCGGTCACTTGTCGAAGACCGTGTCGACCGCCTCGACGCCGTCGACACCCTTGGCGGGCGCCACGTGAGTCCCGAAGAAGTCGTTGGCCACCTGACCGGCCGCCTTCGCCACGTGCGGGCACGCCGCACGACCGTGCACCGCGGCCTTGCCCACGACCTTGCCCAGAAGGCTGCCGAAGCCCGCGGGCGCCCTCTCGACGTCCGGCCGGACGACCGCCGGAGCGGAATCCGCCTGCGGTGCGGCGGCCTGCGCGGTCCCCTGCACGCTGAGCGCGGCCGCGACGCCACCCATGGTGATGCCGGCCGCGACGAACAGCTTCTTCATCTTCTCTCCTTGTGCCTGTCGGATTCCGAGCAGGCTTTCTCGATGCCCGGCGCATGCCGGGCCGTAGAAGAAGGAAGGAATGCTGGCGGCACGGAACGGTGCCGCCGATGTTGGTGCTTCGAACATCGAACGCACCCGACTCCCCCTACTGGCACGGGGTCACTGCGGCATGTGGTCAGCATGCCGCCCTGCCGGTACCGGATATCCGGTCTCCCAGCGCCGTCCCCGTTGGCTCGAATACTGGCACATCTCGAATTTATGTTCCTCGCCAGTAATAACGTGAACTGACTGAAAATGATCAACGGAACGGTCAATCGCACCCGAAATCATCCAAAATTCAACGGCTACTTGTGTGCAAAGCCGGACAATCTCGAGGGTTTCCTGTTGATCATGGTTCGCCGCCCCTCTGGTCGCCGCCGGGACCTGCTTGGCCGAAAGTGTTCCCTTGCTCCCGGTGGTCCCACCTCGGCTCCGGGGTGGGTACGCGGTCAGTCCCGGCGGGCCACCAGGCGGTAGGCGTTGGACACGCCGAGCCGGTGCGCGAGCGGGCGGACCGCGAACCGGTCCAGCAGTGTGCCCAGGACCAGGGCCGGGATCCCCGCGACGAGCAGGGCCGTACGCCCGGCCCGGCGCAGCGCGCCCGGCGGCCTCGGCAGCCAGGGCGCGTCCTCGCGCGGAGCCGCGTGGTCCAGCGCCAGCCAGACGGCGGCGAGCAGGTCCACCGGATCGTGCGGCTCGGCATGCCGCTGCGCCACCACCGTGAACCCCAGCTCCGCCAGGCGGTGGCGCAGATTGGCGACCGGCACGAAGTGCAGGTGCTGCGGCTGGAGCCAGGGCAGCCACCAGCGGCCCAGCAGCCGGGCGTAGCGGCTCTCGGGGTCCGGGACCTCGATGAGCAGATGGCCGCCGGGCCGCACCGCCTGCCACGCCGCCCTCAGTTCACGGTCGGGGTCGGTGCTGTGCTCCAGGTAGTGGAACATGCTCACCACGTCGTAGCGGGCGGCGAGTTCCGGTGCCAGGTCGGGGAAGGCGCCGCGGTAGCCGTGCTCCACCCGGCCCTCGCGGGCGGCGAGTTCGACGCCGTCCGTGAAGTCGAGACCGTCGAACGCCGTGCCGGGCAGCACCTCGCGGGCGGTCGCGCAGAAGTGGCCGTGCCCGGTGCCGACGTCGAGCCAGTTCTTCGGGGCGGAGTCGTACGGCAGGATCGACTCGGCGCGGTCGCGGTACATCCCGGTACGGCCGCCGAAGGTGTCGCCGAGTCTCTTCTCGCCGAGCCCGTCGTAGAAGTCGCGGTAGTAGAACTCCAGCCCGGCCTCGCTCAGCCGGGGGTTCTGGAAGACGTGCCCGCAGGCGTCGCACCGGTCGAGGACGAACCGGCCCGGCTTGTGCTGGAGCAGGTCGGTGGTGCGCAGACGGGTGGTCAGCCGACCGGAGCCGCACCAGGGGCAAGTGGTGCGCGGCGGCTCGAAGAAGCGTCCCGTGCCCTCGGCCAGATCGGCCAGGTAGCCGGGGCGCAGCCCCGCCACCCGCTCGGCACGGCCGGGCTCCCTGACCGGTTCCTGGACGTCCTGACCGGTCGGCTGCTCGGGGGTCCGTCCGGCCGGTTCCCCGGAGTCCCGTCCGGCCCGTTCGCCGGCGTCCTGCCCGGGCGGCCGCTTCGCGGCTTGCCCGGTCGGTCCATCCATCTGCTCACTCATCGGTGCTCCCAGGCGAGTTGTTCGAGGCTGTCCGCCGCCGCGGACGCACCGCCGGCGGCGCGGAACGCCGTACCGATCCGTTCGGCGGCGGCGCGGTGCCCGGGTTCGTGCAGTACGGCGTCGAGCGCGGCGCCCAGCCGGGCGGCGGTCACCCGGCCGAACCTGACCCGGACGCCCGCCCCCGCGTCCACCACCTGCCCGGCCACCACTGGCTGGTCGTCGCGGATGGGCGCCACCACGAGCGGAACCCCGTGCCACAGCGCCTCGCACACGGTGTTGTGACCGGCATGGCAGACCACGGCGTCGACCCTTTCGAGGAGGGCGAGTTGGGGTACGGAGGGCAGGGCCAGCAGGTCCTTGTCGTGGTCGGGCGACGGTCGAGCGCCGTACGGAGCCCTGGTGCCGTCCGGAGAAGGGACGTCGCCCCGTGACGAGTCGGCGCCCGGGCCCAGAGTGTTCCCCGGGTCGACGACGATCCCCTGCACCCGGTCGGCCCGTGCGCGCAGCGCCTCTCGGCAGACGGCGAGGAACCGCCCGCCGGCGTCCGCGTTCGCGGTGCCGAGGGTCACCAGCACCGTGGCCCGGCCGGGGTCGAGCCAGTCCCAGGGGAAGCCGGGCGCGGCCGGTCTGGCCGTGATCGAGGGGCCGACCCAGCGGATCGGGCCGCCCCGCGCGGCGGCCGACGGACCGGCCAGCTCCACCGTGCTGAACGCCAGCACCAGATGCGGCGAGAACCGCGGATCGGCGTCGCCCGCCGGATCCCCGACGGACCCGCGCAGGCCCGCCAGGCGCTCCGCCAGCCACTCCGTGACCCTCGGCAGCCCGGCCAGCGGGTCGGCGAACTCGGCCGAGGTGGTCGCCGAGGTGGCCCACGGCAGCCCCGCCCGCTCGGCCACCAGCCCACCCGAGAACGCCTGCTGGTCGGCGACGACCACGTCCGGACGGAACGTCTCGACCGCCGCCCGCACCCCTGGCGCCATGGCCTCGGCCAGCGGCAGCAGATACCACTCCCACAGGAACTTCAGCGCCTCCGGCCCCCGCAGGTCGGGCGGCCGCCGGGCCTCGCCCACCCCCGGCACCGGCCCGTCGCACGGGAACACCGGGGCCCGGTCACCCGCGAGGCGTTCCACAAGACCGGGGTCGGCGCAGGCCCACGCCACCCGGTGCCCGCGCGCGAGCAGCAGGTCGGCGACCCCGACGGCCGGGTTGATGTGCCCGACCAACGGCGGTACCACGAACAGGAATCCGCTCACCGGGCCTCGGCCCCCACGCTCCGGGCCGCCGAAGTCCCCTGGATCAGCGACAGGATGTGAGCGCCCACGGTCCCGGCCGCCTCCACCAGAACCGAGTGCTCGTGCCCCGGGATCACCACCGTCCGGCAGTCCGCCACCAACGACCGTAACCAGGGCACGAGTTCGGCGAGGTCCGAGTCACCCCCGTATACGCCGAGCACGGGACGCCGCATCGCCGCGATCTGATGGTTCGTCAGAACATTGCTGGCCGGGATGTCCTGTCCGAGGGTGGTGTCCCGGGCGAGCCGGGCCGCGCCCCGGGCCAGCCGGGCCGTGTTGTGGCCACGGTTCGCCGTGATCCAGGCGAGGGCGTCGACCTCGTTGTGCGCCAGTTGGGCCACCACCCGGTCGAGGATGCCGCCGAGCTTCGACGCCCAGGCAGCGGTGGCCGGTTCGGACTCGATCAGGGACACGCTGGCCACCCGCTCCGGGTGGCGTTCCGCGAAGCCGAAGGCGATCGTGCCGCCGTAGGAGTTGCCGACCAGGTGCACCGGTCCGGTCACCGCCAGCCGGTCCAGCAGCGCCCGGAGGTCGTCGATGCTGTGGTCCAGGGTGTAGCCGTCGGGCGGGCGTTCGCTGCGGCCGTGGCCCCGCAGGTCGTACATGACGACGTCGAGGCCGGCCGCCGCGAAGGCGGGCGCCACGGTGAAGTAGTAGCTGGCCAGGCTGTCGGTGAGCAGACCGTGGACCAGTACCGCGGTCGCGGTGGCCGCCCGGCCGTCCCGGGGGCCGATCCGCTGTACGTGCAACCGGAGTCCACCGGTGTCGACCATCGCCATCCGTCAGCTCGCCTCCGCCGCCATCAGGCTGGTCACGACGTAGGCGACGAGCTGCCCCACGGTGAGCCCGATGATCTCGTCGAACTCCATCCCGGCCAGGAACTCGGCGAAGTTGACCCGCCCGCCGTACCGCTCCTCCAGCAGCCCCGCCAGCGTCACCAGGTCGATGCTCTCCAGCTCCAGATCGCGGTTGAACGTGGTCGCCATGCCGATCTCGACGTCGTCGAGGCCGTACTCGTCCTCCAGGAGCCGGGCGAGCAGTCCGGCGATGTCGGCGAGGACCAGGTCCGCGTCGGCGGGGCGGGGGGTGGCTTTCATCGGAGTCCTTTCGCGGATACCCCCGGCTTCAGCCGGGGGAGGAAACGAGACCCCTGCGGAGCAGGGCAGTAGGCCGGGATTCGCCGCCAGGACGGATCCCTGTGCCCTGACCGGCAGGTTTGATGCCTCTCCACCAGTGGCGCTAGCTTGTGGACTGTGGCCACTCACGTGAAGCGGGCGTTCAAGTACCGCTTCCATCCCACCGATGCACAGGTGGCCGAGCTGTCGCGCACGTTCGGATGCGTGCGCAAGGTCTACAACCTGGCACTCGCAGCCCGTACGGAGGCGTGGACGCGGCAGGAGCGGGTGAACTACAACCAGACCTCGGCGATGCTGACGGTCTGGAAGAAGACCGAGGAACTGGCCTACCTGAACGAGGTGTCGTCGGTTCCGCTGCAGCAAGCACTGCGGCACCTGCAGGTGGCGTTCACCAACTTCTTCGGCAGGCGGGCGAAGTATCCGAGGTTCAAGTCCCGGAAGAAGTCGCGCAAGTCCGCCGAGTACACCACCAGCGCGTTCCGTTTCCGGGACGGCCGGCTGACGCTCGCGAAGATGCGTGAGCCGCTGGACATCGTCTGGTCCAGGCCACTGCCCGCCGGCGTGTCCCCCTCGACGGTGACCGTGTCGCAGGACGCGGCCGGACGCTGGTTCGTCTCGATGCTGTGCGACGATCCGTCCGTCCAGCCCCTGCCCGCCATGGACACGGCCATCGGTATGGACGTCGGCCTGGACCACCTGCTGACCCTGTCGACCGGCGAGAAGATCACCAACCCGAGACACGAGCGTCGCGACCGTGCCGCCCTCGCCAAGGCACAGCGCCGACTGGCGAAGAAGGAGAAAGGCTCGGCGAACCGGGCCAAGGCCCGCCGCAAGGTCACCAGGATCCACGCCCGGATCGCCGACCGCCGCCGTGACACCCTGCATAAACTGACCACTCGACTCGTGCGTGAGAACCAAACGCTCGTGATCGAGGACCTGAGTGTCCGCAATATGGTCAAAAACCGGAGCCTGGCCCGAGCCGTCTCGGACGCGGCATGGACGGACTTCCGAAGCCTGCTGGAGTACAAAGCCGTCTGGTACGGGCGCGAGGTGATCGCGGTCGACCGGTGGTTCCCCTCCTCCAAGCTGTGCTCCGCCTGCGGCGCCCTCCAGCAGCGGATGCCGTTGAATGTCCGCACCTGGACATGTGACTGCCGCACGACCCACGACCGGGACGTGAACGCGGCGAAGAACCTGCTGGCCGCCGGACTGGCGGTGACAGCCTGTGGAGCTGGTGTAAGACCTCAACGGAGCACTCCGGGCGGGCAGTCGGCGACGAAACAGGAAACCCCACGGCGCGAGCCGTAGGAGTCCCCCTCCTTCAGGAGGGGGAGGAAGTCAAGGGGCGTACTCCTCCTCGTGGGGGTGTCCCGTCGGTCCGATCGGTCCCGTGGTCCAGGCCACGACATAGGCCCGTTCGGTCAGTCCGGGCGGGTTCGCGGCGGGCGCGCACCGCACCGCGTAGGCCCGTTCCAGGCGCCCCGAGACGATCAGCTCGTCCCCGGCCGGTGCCGCCTCCAGAACGGCGAAGTCGCGCGGCCGACCGCCGAAGCCGGTGCCCTCCGCCTTCGCGACCGCCTCCTTGGCGGCCCAGAACCGGGTGAACCACAGTGCCTCGCTGCTGCTGTTGCTGCTGCTGCCGCTGCCGGTGGCGCACAGCGTGCGCAGCAGCCGCAGTTCGTCGGCGCCGAGCACCGTCGCCATCGCCTGCGGGTCGCGGGCCGTGACCTCCTCGATGTCGATGCCAGGACCGGGAGCGGGCGTGTGCGGCCGTACGATCGCCACGCCCGCCTCGGCGCGGTGGGCGAGCGAGACGTCCAGCGGGGGCAGGTCCCGGCCGTGCACCCCGGTGACGTACGGGCGGCCCATGGCGTCGTTGCTCACCCGTAGCTCCGCGGGAAACACCGGGCCCTCGCCGTGGTCCCACAGCCATTGCCGTACGGCGTCCTTGACCGCGATCCGGCCCAGCAACCACTGCCGCCGGCCGCGCGGCGCGTGCCCGGTGTACTCCGAACGCTCCTGCCCGCCCAGCGAGTTGCGCATGATCAGGTCGCGCGACGCCAGATCCGGCCACCTTTCGCGCACCAGTGACCAGCCGCCCGGACGGGCCTCGGACAGGGTGTTGCGCTCGGGGAAGCGCTCCACCGGCCGGGTGTGCGGATCGTTGTCGAACCGGCGGTCCTGCCAGCCGCGCAACTCCGCCCACACCGCGCCCGCCACCGACAGTTGTACGTCGGCCTCCAGCACGGTGTCGGTGAGCGAGGTGATCCGCACCAGACACGCCACCTCCGTCCCGGGGGCAGGGTGCGGGCCGTGGAAGCGCATCTCCCGCATCCCGACCGGGAACACGACCGTCCGCTCGGAGCGGGTCGCCATGATCCAGTAGCCGAGGATCTGGCCTACGTTGTCCAGCAGGGCGCCGGGTGCCGCCGGGGCGGTGATGATCCCGCGGATGTGCCGGTCGCCGAGCGCGGTGAGTTCGGTGACTCCCTGGAACGCCGGGCCGTGGAACATCCAGCGTTCGCCGTACAGGTGCGCCGCGGTGTGCAGGGGTGCGCGCTCGCTCGCGGGGTCGGTCCGCCAACGGGCGGGCGGTGGGGCCGGGTAGCCGGTGGCGAGTTCGACGGTGGCGCGGGCCCGGGGACCGAAGGACACGGCGAGGCGGTCCGGTGCCACGGGCTCCACCGTGACCTGTACGTCGACGGCGGGGGTGGCCGTCAGCCACTCCTCGAACCGGGCGCCGTGCACCGCGACCGGCACCTTGCCCGGCGCCGCCCGCCGGGCCGCGTCCATCAGGTGGTGCACGATCGTGGTCGCCGGGACGACCGGCCAGCGGTCGGCCACGTCGGGCCAGTCGGCCCGCTGGGGGAAGAAGCAGTGGTCGAGCAGGTACGGCATGGTCTCCGGAGAGACGCGGACGACCGAGGTTCGTACGTGGGGGCCCGTCGCCGCGTCGCCGACTGCCGTCCGCGTCTCGGTGACGGGTCCGGAAGCCGCCACGGAGACGGGCACGGAGACAGGGACAGAGACGGGCACGGGGGCGGAGGCGGGGACGGGGGGAGGGGGCGTGGCGGCCGGCCGATGGGCGGGCCGCGCGGAGATGAGCGCTGCCGCCGTGTCCGCGGTGTCCCGCAGCAGGGCGTCCAGTTCGGCGGCGCCGGGGAACCGGTCGGTGAGCCCCCGCAGCGCACCCGGCGCGTACGGGGCGGCGGTGCCCGGAGCGGGGGCCGCCGCACCCAACTCGGCGCGCAGGTCTGCCAGTTCAGGCCCGTCGAGTGAGATCAGAGCGCCGTCCAGGTCGAGTCGCACGGGGGGTCGCGCCGACAGCGCGCCGCTGTCGGCGGATCCGGATCCGGCTCCTGAGGTGGCGTCCGTACGGGTCCCGGTGGGCAGGGCGGGGGCGACGGCCGCCCCCGCCGTCCACAGCGCGGCCGCCACCCGGCGCAACTGGGCGAGGCCGGTGCGACGGGGGGAGTTGGCGGCCACGGTCAGATGGTCGCGGTCGCCGAGGGTGTCGCCCATGAGCGACCCGAGCTGCCCGGGGCCCACCTGGACGAAGACCCGGTGGCCCGCCGCGTACAGGGCCTCGGTCAACTGCCGGAAGCGCACGGGTTCGAGCAGGTGCCGGACGAACAGCTCCCGTACCTCCGCCTCCCGTTCGGGGAACGGCGCCGCGGTCGTCCCCGACCACACCGGGACGGTCGCCGGATGCAGCCGGAACCGCCGCGCCGCCTGTCCGATCGGCCCGAGGTAGGGCGCCAGCATCGGCGTGTGGAAGCCGGACCGGAACGGCAGCACCTGGCCGAGCACACCGCGGGCCCGGAACGACCGGACGAAGTCCTCGACCGCGCCGTCCGGCCCGCACACCATCGACTGACCCGGCGCGTTGTCGTGGGAGAGCACCAGGCCGGCGCCCGTGAACTCCTGTTCCAGGGCGGCCAGTACGCGCTCCGCAGGCGCGCCGACGGCACCGAACGCGAGACCCGGCACCGTCACCGTGTCCGGATCGAAGCCCGCCATGAAGGCGTCGACCTCGTCCCCGGAGTACAGCCCGGCCACCGTCATGGCGGTCCATTCGCCGACGCTGTGCCCGGCGACCGCGTCCGGCACGACACCCAGGCGACGCA
>NZ_JBSFZS010000026.1:46157-76279 GCF_053600395.1 Streptomyces sp. NPDC005070
GTCGCCGAGGATCTGTCCGACCAGCCCGGTCAGCACGGATCCGGGCCCGGCCTCGACGAAGATCCGCGCGCCCGCCTCGTACATCGCCTCGATCTCGTCCCCGGAGTACAGCCCGGCCACCGTCATGGCGGTCCATTCGCCGACGCTGTGCCCGGCGACCGCGTCCGGCACGACACCCAGGCGACGCAGCGCCGCGTCGAGAAGGCGTCCGACGGCCACCACGCCGAGGCCGTGCCGGCCCACGTCGCCGACGGGGTCGCCCTCGGGCGCCGCCCGGGGCAGTCCGAAGTGCGCGGCCACGTCGTCGACGCGCGCGGAGAACTCGCTCTCCAGACCGGGGAAGACGAAGGCGAGCTTGCCGTGCCCGGGACCGAGCAGCGGGCCGGGCCGGAACCAGACGTCGCCCCGGCCGTGCCAGGCGCGGCCCCGGCCGACCGCCCGGCGGGCCAGGGCCAGCCGTTTCGCGGTCGGTTCGACGATGCCGAGCCGGGCCCGGCCCGCGGCCGGATGGGGCAGCGCGGGGTCGAGTCCGGCGGCGCGTACCGTGGCGTCGTCGGTGTCCAGCAGGGCGGCGAGCGGCTCCGGACCGTCCGCGGCGAGCAGCAGGACCCGCTCGGGCTCGGCGACCCGCACGGCCGGGCGCCCGGTTGCCGGGGCGGGCGCCGTCGTGACGGGCGCCGGTGCCTCCTCCAGCACCACGTGGGCGTTGATCCCGCCGAAACCGAAGGCGTTCACGGCGGCCCGGCGCACCGGGTGACCGGGCGAGATCTCCCAGGGGACGGCCTTCTCCAGCGTACGGAAGCGGGTCGCGGCCAGCGCCGGATGCGGGTCGTCGCAGTGCAGGGTCGGCAGCAGCGTCGCGTGGTGCACCGCGAGGGCGGCCTTGACCAGTCCGGCCACTCCGGCGGCGGGCATGGTGTGCCCGATCATCGACTTCACCGAGCCGATCACCGCGCGGTCCGTGCCGGATCTTCCGGCCGGGCCGAACACCGTGCCGAGCGTGGCCAGTTCGGCCGCGTCGCCGGCCGGGGTCGCGGTGCCGTGTGCCTCCAGCAGGCCGACCGAGCCGGGCGCGGCCGGGTCGAGTCCGGCGGCGAGCCAGGCCTGCCGCACGGCACTCGCCTGACCGCCGGGATCGGGGCTGACCAGGCCGGCGGCCCGGCCGTCGCTCGCCACCCCGGTGCCCCGGATCACCGCGTAGATCCGGTCGCCGTCGCGCCGGGCGTCGGCCAGTCGCTTCAGTACGACGACCCCGGTGCCCTCGCCGACGAGGAGGCCGTCGGCGTCCCGGTGGAAGGGGCGGCTGCGCTCGCTGGGGGAGAGGGCACGGAGTTGGGAGAAGACGCTCCACAGGGTGATGTCGTGGCAGTGGTGTACGCCTCCGGCGAGCATCAGATCGCAGCGCTCCGAGGAGAGTTCGCCCACCGCCTGGTCGACCGCGACCAGCGAGGAGGCGCAGGCGGCGTCCACGGTGTAGGCGGGGCCGCGCAGGTCGAGCCGGTTGGCCACCCGGGAGGCGGCCAGGTTGGGCACCAGGCCGATAGCCGACTCCGGGCTGTCGGGGCCGAGCCGGTCGGTGAACGCCCTTCGCACACGTTGAAGTTGACTGTCTGTCAGCTCTGGTAACAGCTCGCCCAGGGTGCGCACCAGTTGCCCGGCCGTGCGCACCCGCTGGTCGAGCCGGACCAGGCCCGGGGTGAGATAGCCGCCCCGGCCGAGAACGACACCGACGCGCCGCCGGTCAGGAAGCCGGTCCGGGCCGCCCGCGTCCGCGAGGGCCGCGGCGGCCACGTGCAGCGCGATGAGCTGGTCGGGCTCGGTGCCGGCCACCGAGTTCGGCATGATCCCGAACCGGGTCACCTCCACCTCGGCCAGTGCGTCCACGAACCCGCCCCTGCGGCAGTACACCTGGTCGGCGACGGCCGGTTCGGACGCGGTGCCGGGGCGGTAGTACCCGGCGTCCCAACGCCCGTGCGGCACCTCGCCGATCGCGTCCACGCCGTCCCGCAGGTTCAGCCAGTACGCCTCCAGATCCCGGGCTCCTGGCATCAGTACCGCCATGCCGACGATGGCGACCGGAACCTGCCGCCGTGTCACCGTCTCGTCCGTCGCACCCGCCGTCCGGTCCCTCGCCGCCCCTGCCGCGCCCGCCGCGGGATCCGTCACCGAACCCCTCACCAGCCCGAGGCGGTGTAGACGACGGCGGTGGTCGACGGGTCGCCCCAGGCGAGTTCGCGCAGCAGGGCCGCGGTGCCTTCCTCGGGGTCGATCAGGCCGATGCCCCGGCGGCCGTAGGCGCGGGCCAGCTCCGGTCCGACCATGCCGCCGTGCCGGGCGGCGGGCGCCCAGGGCCCCCAGTGCACGGTCAGGGTCCGGTGTCCGGTGCGGGCGGCCCAGGCCGAGCCGAGCGTCTGGAGCGCGTCGTTGGCGGCCGCGTAGTCAGCCTGGCCCCGGTTGCCGAAGACGCCGGAGACGCTGCCGAACAGCACGCTGAACGCCGGTCCGTCGGGAAGTTCCTCCAGCGCGGTGAGCAGGGCACCGGCGCCGGTCGCCTTCGTGCCGTAGACCCGCTGGAAGGACTCGGGGGTCTTCTCGGCGATGATCCGGTCCTCGATCACCCCGGCCGCGTAGACGACACCGTCGAGGCGGCCGTGCTCGGCGCGGATGTCCTTCACCGCCTGGAGCACCGCATCCGGTTCCCGGAAGTCGACGCAGCGGTAGCGGACTTCGCTTCCGAGCGCCCTGAGCTCCGTCAGCGTCGTGGTGATCTCCCGCTGTGCGAGGAGGAGTTCGGCGGCCTGGTTGATCGCCGCCGGTCTCATCCCGCCGCGGGCGGCGAGCGCCGCGCGCAGTGCGGCCGGGGTGGAGGCGGCGGCCGTGTCCGGGTCCTCCGGGCCGTCCGGCGCGGGTGTCCTGCCGAGCAGTTCGAGCCGGCACCGGCCGGCGGCGGCGATGGCCGCGGCGCACTGCGCGGTGATGCCGCGTGCCCCGCCGGCCAGCAGGACCACCGCGTCCCGGTCCAGGCCGAGCGCGGCGGCTTCGGCGGCACCGGCACCGGCCGGGCCCGCGCCGGTGCCGCCGAGGATCCCCAGCGGTGACTCGACGAGCTCGAGGCCGAACCGGCCCTCCGGCCGGCGCAGGACGACCGGGGCGACGCCGGGCGCGCACAACTCCTCGACGAGCGCGTCCGCGAGCAGCAGCCCGTCCGCGACGGACAGCGTGTCCGCGACGGCCGACGTGGTCACCACCTCCACCGTCCGCGCGACCGTCGACGGGTACTCGCGCGCCACGGTGCGGAAGAAGCCGCGCAGCCCCGCGGCCGCCGTGTTCGGCGTGTCCCTGCCTACGGCCCGCAGGGCCAGCAGCCGGCGCGGTTCCAGGGCGAGGGCTGCCTTCAGGACGGGGAACGCGTCCGGCAGCACCGGCGCGCCACCCGTGACGAGGTACAGGACCCCGTCCACCCGGCCGTCGTCCTGGGTGAGCAGATGGTCCCGGTCGCGTACGACGACGGCGGCGCCGTACGAGGCGAGCCGGGCGCCGATCTCGGGGGCGTCGCCGAGGACCACCCACCGCGTCCCGGACAGTACGGCCGCCGGATCCGCGGTGTCACCCTCCTGTTCGAGGGGCACCGACCGCAGCAGGTACCGCTTGGGTGCCTGGCCGCTCACCGTCGCGGCGTTCACCGCATCGCCGTTCACTGCATAGCTGTTCACCGCTCGCACGGCCTCGACCGTCCCGGAAGCCTCCGATGCCTCGTACGCCTCAGCCGACTCGGTGGCCGCGGAAGCCTCGGCCGTGTCGGCCGCGGGGATCGTCTCGGTGTCCTCGGCTGGAGGCGTGGTCGGTTCCGCGGGGCGGGAGAGCCGCGCGGTCAGCCAGTCGGTCACCGCGGCGGCCGTCCGTGCCTTCGCCAGATCCTCCAACTCGGCGTCGTCGAGACCGGTGAGGTCCGCGCCGTCCCCGGCGCCGAGGCGCCGGGCCAGTTCGCCGGCTATCTCGGCCCGCTTGATGGAGTCGATGCTGAGGTCGGCCTCCAGGTCGAGATCGGGCTCGATCATGTCGAGGGGATAGCCGGTTCGCTCGCTGATGATCTCCAGGACCACCTGCTGGACGTCGACGTCCTGAACCGACGCCGGCCTGGTGACGGGTACTTCGTCGGCCGACAGCCCTGTGTCCCCGGGCGGTGGGGACATCGGCGGCTCCGCCTGGGGCGCGGCGGCCGTCGTGTCCCGCGGTGCCGGCGGGGCGACGGGCGCGGGTGGCACGGCCGTCCGTTCCCCGGACACCGCTCCGAGGTAGGTCATCAGCACGTCACGCTGGGCGGCGACCATCTCGCGGCTGGTGCGCAGGAATTCGGAGATCAGCGCGTCCTGGGCGTCCTGGCGGTCCTGGTAGTGCAGGCCGTGGCGGCCGTTCCGGTCGGACGGGACCGCGTGCGGGGGGTTCGTCGGCACCGTCGTCTCCACGACTTGTCGGGCCGGTGCGAGCGCACCGGGAAGGAGATCTCCGGCGGCGGTGCGGACCAACTGTCCGTCGACCGTCCAGCCGGGCCGCTTCGGCACCGGCGTGCGCACCGCGTCGACGGCGTCGCGGCCCCGTAGCAGCCAGCCGGTGCGCACCGGCAGCCCGGCGACGGCCAGTTTGGCCAGGGCGTCCAGCCAGCCGCGCAGGCCGCTGTCCGGGCGCGGCTCACAGGCGACCGTCCGGTGCGGCCGGTCGCCGAGGATCTGTCCGACCAGCCCGGTCAGCACGGATCCGGGCCCGGCCTCGACGAAGATCCGCGCGCCCGCCTCGTACATCGCCTCGATCTGCTCGACGAACCCGACCGGGGCGCCGATCTGCGCGGCGAGTTCGGCCCGTACCGCGTCCGGGTCGGCGGCGTACGGCGTCGCGGTGCGGTTGGCCCAGACCGGGAACTCCGGCGCGCGCACCGGACGGGCCGCGAGCGCCTCGGCGAACCGGGCGCCCGCACCGGCGACGACAGGGCTGTGGAAGGCGCAGGCCACGGGGATGCGCCGGGCGTCGTACCCGGCCGCGCGCAGCAGACGCACGGCGTCCGTGACGTCGTCGGCCGGGCCGGATATCACCGTCTGGCGGGGCGCGTTGCGGTTGGCGACGACCACGGTGGCCGGGGCCTCCACGGTCCGAAGGGCCCCTACGACCTCCGCGGCGCCGGCCGTGACCGCGGCCATGGTCCCCGGGTCCGCTCCGCGGTCCGCCCCGGCGGCCGCGAGGATGGCCGCCGCCCGTTCGGAGCTGAGCGCGAGAAGCGTCTCGGGGCTCAGGGCGCCCGCCGCGCTCAGGGCGACCAGTTCGCCGTAACTGTGTCCGGCGGCCATGTCGGGCCGCACCCCGGCCGTGGTGAGCAGGGCGTGGGCGGCGAGTCCGGTGATGCCGAGCGCGGGCTGGGCGGCCCGGGTGTCGGTGAGCGCCGCCCGCTGCCGGTCGCGTGCGCTGTCGTCGAAGGCGGCGGGCGGGTACAGCCGGCCGGCGTGGTCGGCGCCGAGTTCGAGGTAGTGGCGTAACTCGGGGAAGGCGACGAACAGGTCGGTGAGCATTCCGGGGCGCTGGCTGCCCTGACCGGGGAAGAGGAAGGCGACCTTGCCCTCGGCCGGGTCCTGGGCAGATGCCGCGGCAGGTGACGTCCGCCCGTCGCGTTGCGGCACCAGATGGACGCCGTGCGCGGGATCGTGCTCCCCGGCCAGCGCCCGCCTCAGCCGCCCGGTCAGTTCGTCCACGTCCGCGGCCACGATCGCCACCCGCGCCGGATCCGGACAGACGTCCGCCCGGCGGGCCGCGCTCAGCGCCAGGTCGCGTAGCCGCCACGGCCGGCCGTCGGCCTCGGCGGCCCCGAGCAGTTCCTCGACGGCCCGGTGTGCCGCCGCCGTGTCCCGGCCCCGGAACACGAACAGTTCGGCGGGCCATGCGTCCAGCGCCTGCGCCGGTGCCGCGCCGTCCGCGTGCGCGCCGAGCACCACATGGAAGTTGGTGCCACCGAATCCGAACGCACTGACACCGGCGAGCCGTTGTCGAGCCGGAGCCGCCCAGGGACGGGCCCGGGTGTGGAACACGAACGGGCTGCTCTCCTCGTCCCAGGCGGCGTTGGGGTGCTCCAGATGCAAGGTGGGCGGCCGGACGCCGGTGTACAGCGCCAGGGTCGCCTTGATCAGCCCGGCCAGCCCGGCCGCACACTTGGTGTGTCCTATCTGCGACTTGACCGAACCGAGCACACAACTTCCCGGCTCGGCGCCGGCCTTGCCGAACACCTCGCCCAGGACGGTCAGTTCGGTGCGGTCGCCGACCACGGTCCCGGTTCCGTGCGCCTCGACGAGACCGACGTCCGCCGGTGAGACACCCGCGTTGCGGTAGGCCCGCTCCAGCGCCGAGCGCTGCCCCTCGGGGCGGGGCGCGGTCAGGCCCCGTGAACGGCCGTCGCTGGAACTGCCGAGGCCCTTGATCACGCCGTAGATCCGGTCGCCGTCCCGCTCGGCGTCCGCGAGCCGCTTCAGGACGACGCAGGCGACGCCCTCGCCGAGCGCGATGCCGTCCGCCGAGCCGTCGAAGGAGCGGGAGCGCCCGGTGGGGGAGAGCGCGTGCACCGAGGAGAACAGGACGTAGTCGTTGATGCCGTTGTGCAGGTCGGCGCCGCCGCACAGCACCACATCGCTGGAGCCGCCGACGAGTTCCTTGCACGCGACGTCCACCGCGGCCAACGAGGAGGCGCAGGCGGCGTCGACGGTGAAGTTGGCGCCGCCGAGGTCCAGCCGGTTGGCGATCCGGCCGGAGATCACATTGGCGAGCATGCCGGGGAAGGAGTCCTCGGTCAGACGGGGCAACTGGCCGTCGAGGCCCTCGGGAACGCGCCCGTGGTACGACGGGAGCACGGCGCGCAGCGTGGCCGCGTTGGACAGGTCGCTGCCCGCCTCCGCGCCGAATACCACCGAGGTACGGGAACGGTCGAACTCCCGTCCCCCGTCGCCGTATCCGGCGTCCTCCAGGGCGCGCCGGGCGGCCTCCAGGGACAGGAGCTGGACCGGCTCGATGCTGCCGAGCGACGTCGGCGGGATGCCGTAGCGCAGCGGGTCGAAGGGGATACGGGGCAGGAAGCCGCCCCACTTGGAGGGGACGGCACCGCCGGAAGGGGCGGCCCCGTCGTCGTCGCCCTGCCCGTAGTGCACGGCCGGGTCCCAGCGCTCGGGCGGGACCTCACCGACCGCGTCCCGGCCGCCGACGACGTTCGCCCAGAAGGTGGGGAGGTCGGGCGCCTGCGGGAACATGCAGGCCATCCCGACGACCGCGACGTCCAACGGAGGGGGCACCACCGGCTCCCGGGTCACGGCCCCGCCCGGCCGCTCGCCCAGCCGGTCGCGCAGCCCCGCCGCCCGCCGCGTGAGGAAGCCGGCGGCCCCGGAGGTCACCGACTCGTGCAGGGCCGCGACGGTGGTGGTGGCCGAGCGCAGCACGGCCACCTCCCCGGCCATGAACATGCCGTCGGTGAGCTGGCGTGACTCGCCGACCGACCTGAGCGCCCCGCCGCCGTCCCGTTCCACGCCCTTGCTCGCGAGGCGCAGCCGCCCGATGTTGAGCTGCTCCAGTTCCTCCCAGACCCGCCGGTCGGTCACGCCCGCGGACCGCAGCCGGCCCTCGTGCTCGCGGTATCCCTCGGTGAACGAGCTCGGCACGCACCGGGTGGCGTGGCCGGGCGCGGTCTCCAGGAGCGTGGTCCGCTCGGCGGCCCGCACCTGGCGCTGGAAGAGCGGCTGGATCGCGCCGTGCGCGACCGCCTCCTCGGTGAACAGGTACGCGGTGCCCATGAGGACCCCGACGGCGGCCCCGCGCGAGCTCAGCGGGGCCGCGAGCGCGGCGACCATCGCCGCCGAGCGTTCGTCGTGGACACCGCCCGCGAAGAACACCTCCAGGGCCGCCGCCGTGTTCCCGCCGTTCCCGTCGCCTGCGTCCTTGCCGCCCCTGCTGTTGCCGACGCTCTTGTCGGCCGTGTCGTCCAGGAAGTCCTCCAGGACCGCGAGTTGAGCCTCCCAGAGCGGGAAACTGCCGCGCGGACCGACGTGCCCGCCGCACTCGGAACCCTCGAACACGAACCGGCGGGCCCCGGCTTCCAGGAACTGTCGCAGCAGCCCCGGCGAGGGCACGTGCAGGAAGGTGCGGATCCCGTCCCCCTCCAGCGCCTGTGCCTGGGACGGGCGCCCGCCCGCGATGACGGCGTGGGTCGGCCGCAGTTCCCGTACCGCCTCCAACTGGGCGGCACGTACCTCCTCCGGCGCGAAGCCGAGCACACCGACGCCCCAGGGCCGTCCGGCGACGGCCGCCCGGGTCTCGGTCAGCATCGCCCGGGCGCGCGCGCCGTCCGCCAGCGCCAGCGCGAGAAATGGCAGCGCGCCGTCCTCGGCGACCGCCGCGGCGAACTCGGCGCCGTCGCTGACCCGGGTCATCGGCCCCTGCGCGACGGGCAGCCGGGTGCCGAGCGCCCGGCTCATCGGGGAGCCCACGTCCAGCGCTCCTGCGGCCATGTCGTCGTGCACGGCGTCGTACACCGCGGCCGTCAACGCCCGTATCGTCCCGCGCACATCGCCCCAGAGACGCGCGAACCGGGCGGCGAGAAAGCCGTCTTGACCCACCGGCAGCAACTGGGTACGAGGATCCTGCGCGCCCAGTACCGCCGCTACCGTCTCCGGGTCGGCCCGGGCGATCCGCGGCGCGTCCGGGCCACGGCGGATGAGCACCCGGTGACCCGCCAGCACGGTCGTCTCCGAGCCGTCCAGGGACCGCAGTTGCGCGGCGGCCGCCTCCGGCAACGACGATTCGGCCAGCAGCGCGAGCTGGCTGTCCAGCACCACCCCGGCCGCTCCGCCGGCCATCGCGGCGGCCGCCGTCCGGGGGCCGATTCCGCCGCAGGCCCAGACAGGGAGCGGTACGTCGGTCGCGGCGAGCAGCCGCTGGAGCAGGACGAAGGTACTCAACTCCCCGACCCGGCCGCCGCATTCGCTGCCCCGGGCGATCAGCCCGTACGCCCCGGCGAGCATCGCTTCCCGTGCCTCGTCGAGGTCCGTGACCTCCACCAGTACGCGGTGGCCGGCGGTCAGATCGCCGGCCTGCCACGGCGCGTCGACCGCGAGGACCACTGTGTCCGGCCGACCGGCGTCACCGGTCCCCGGTGCGAGGTCGGCGGGGTCCAGCCAGCAGCGGGCGCCGATCCGCACCCCGAACGGGCCCGGTGCCAGGCGGTGCAGACGTTCCAGCGCGTCACGGGATCTTCGGTCCCCGTCACCCAGGTCGAGGACTCCGAGCCCTCCGGCCCGGCACACCGCCGCGGCGAGCAGGGCGTCGGGTTCGCCGAACGGGGTGATGCCGATGATCATGTCCTCGGAACGCACAGCAGACGTCATGATTCTCCGAATCAAGCTGAGACTGCATGGTGGGGGATGCGGTACGACAACGATGGCGGCGCGTCGGATTCCAGCGGGACCTGCGGCGACCCGGGAACACGGATTTATTGAGCCTGCTCGAAACGCGTTGAAAGGTAGTCCTGTTGTTACTGGCTGGTCAATGTTGAACCAGTGGGACGGTGTGCGGGCGCATTGATTCGGTCAACTGTGGACGCCGGAAGAGGTGCCGGGACCCGAGCAATTCCCTGAAGGTGGCGTCTCGTTCACTCCCCTCTCACATCACCGAAACGCCGATAGGTGAATGAGAAACTTTCTCGGGTGCGGCATGTCCGAATCGAGACGCACTTTCCCTTCGGGCGGCGGGCACAGGAGAATTCCATGCGTCGATCTTGAAGTGACCGGGAAGGGTGCGTGCGGGGTACGGGTTCGCGGATGAAGCAGTTCGAGCGGTTGCTCAAGGTGGCGCGCGAGCGGGTGGCGACGGGCCGCGCATCGGGCGGTCGTGGTGTCTGCCGCTGGCGGACGGGTCGGAAAGGTGCGCCGTACGCGCTTCACAGGCAGTGGCTACCGGCATGGGCACGCCGACGGGCAGCAGGCCGACATCGGTGGCCTCGCCGTTGACTACGAGAGGTAGCAGCCGGCCGAGCTCATGGCTTGACGATCGCGGCGGCATCGGGTTTCGGTCAGGGGCGGTTCAAGCGGACGCGGGGACATCGCACGTACGCACACCTGCCGGGCGTACGACCCCTGGTAAGGGGGCTCAGCGCAGCACCGACCCGATCCACGCGGTCGCTGCCTCGGGAAGAGCATGGGTGTCGATGCCGAGAACGTGGATGACGCCGAGTCTGCCCTGAGGGCCGTCGACGTGAAGGGTGCGGTGGGCGTGCCAGCCGGGCTGGGGATGGATGATCACTGCGCTCGGGGCATTCCTGAGGGCGTATCCGCTGCTATAGGTGAGAAGTTGGTGTACGTCGGCCGAGCTCACGCTGTGGCGGTCGTAGCGCTTGTACTTGGCGTCTACCGGTAGCAGCGTGGAAGGTGTCCCGTCGTGACCGGGAAGTCTGAGCACGAGGTCGGGGCGGAAGGCCGAGACGTTGCCCAGGTCTCCACGAACAGTGATGCCGATACCGCTTCCGCCGGGCACGGCGTGGCCGCCGTACGGGCTGACGGCCTCTGTGCCGAGACGGCGGACGACGGCTTCCCAGAGTGCGGGCATGGCGAGCAGGAGGCCGTCCGCCGTATTGCCGTGGTCGCTGAGCAGGTCGGTCACGCCTCCACCGCGCAGCAGAAGGCGGGCCCAGGTGTGGGCGGGGCGGTAGTGGGCGTTCAGGCGTGTGTAGTGGGTGCGGTCCAGCGCACGGAGCGCCGCGGCAGGGGTGGGGGCCTGTGGAAAAGCGCCGGCGATGCCATGCAGGGCGCGCGCCAGGTCGGGGTTGGCGGTCAGGCCGAACGCGGCCTTGAGCGCACTCCCCAGAACACGGTTGTCCCAGATGTCCGCCTCGCGGTCGAAGGTATGGACATGCAGTTGATCCAGTTGTCCGTAGCGGCGAGTGGCCTGGGCGACAACGTCCAGCCGTCCTCGGAGTACGGGTTCGACACTCCGGCGGCGTACGTAGTCCCGGCGCAGTCCGTTCCGTAGCAGCCGCTCGCACTCTTCGAGCACGGCTGCGGCGACCAGGTCGGCGTATCCGTCAGGCCCGGTGTCCCAACGCCTGGCCGTCGCCGGGACGGGCGTGCCGAGGGCGTAGGCGAGCCAGCTCATGAGCCGCTCTCCCGGGATGGCGAACTTGGGCACGATGACCAGGCGGATACGGTCCAGGACCAGGACCCCGACGGTCGCGTCGGCCTTGAGCCGCCAGCCGGTACGGTCCGGGACCAGGGTCAGGCCGCCCCGCGCCTGGAGGGCGTACAGGCGGTCGACGTCCCGGGGAGTGAGCTGACCGGGTTCCAGCGCGGCGGACGCGTACTCGCCGAGCCGGACCGTGGTGCGGTCAGGCATCCGGGCCGGACACGCCGCTGGTGAACTCGGTCGCCATCGCGTCCGCCAGGTCCGGCGGGGACATGAGCAGCGGACGCCCGGTGTCTGCGTCGACCAGTCCGCCGAGGATGCGGTGCAGCAGTTCCGCCCGGCCGACGCAGTAGTCCTCCAGGAGGGGGATCACCTCGTGGTGGAAGACCGCGGCCAGATCCTCCTCGGTGGTGATCGGCGCACCGTCGCGCAGCAGATAGGCGTGCCCGATCTGGTGGTCGGCGTCGATGTGACGGGTGATGCGTGTGTTGAGGGCCTCGAAGAACGCGGCCAGGTCCAGGGGGCCGACCGTCCCAGAGACCGCGTCCGGGTCCGGACCCACCGGCAGGAAGGCGAAGCGGCGGCGTACGGCGGCGTCCAGGTGGCTGATGCTCCGGTCGGCGGTGTTCATCGTGCCGATGACGCGTACGTTCGGCGGGACGGAGAAGTGCCGCTTGCTGACGGGGAGGGCGACCGGCAGGTTCCGCTTGTCCAGTTCGAGAAGGGTGATCAACTCGCCGAAGATCCGCGGCAGGTCACCGCGGTTGATCTCGTCGATGACCAGCAGGAATTCCTGTTCGGTGTGAGCGGCGGCCCGGCTGCACAGGTTGTGGAACAGGCCGTCCGTGAGGGTGAGTGTGAGCCCGGGGCCCGTGGCACTCAGGTCTGGTTTGAAGCCCTCGACGAAGTCCTCGTAGCCGTAGGAGGGATGGAAGGTGACCATGTGGACGCGGTCGCCGTGCAGCATTTCGGCCTGAGCTTTGGCGCGCTGGTCGGCGTTGGCATCGAGGGCCTCCGCGCGACCGTCCATGGCAAGGGCCGCTCCGAGGGCGAGCCGTGTCTTGCCTGTACCGGGCGGTCCGTGCAGGATCACCTGGCCCTTGCGTTTCAGGGCGTCCAGGACGGTTTGCACATCCTCGGGCAGTGCGACCGGCGTGGTCTGCGGCTCCTGGTTCGCGCCGGCGCCGGAGTCGGCCTGGGACGCGGTGAGTTTGGCGAAGAAGGCCGGGTCGACCCTGGCGAAGGTGGACCGCCACTGCCTGGGTTCCGACAACCGCTGCGCGTGCGACAGATCCCATTCCACAGGGACGGCGTGCTGGTACTCCTGGCGGTCCGTTTCGAAGCGGTAGTTCCCCCTGACCGTGCCCGTGGCCAGTACCTCGTCCACCCCTCGATTGGCCACGATCCGGTCGCCTTCCTCCAGATCACGGAAGGCCAGCAGCCGACGGGCGAGCGTCAGGCTGCCGCCGCTCTTGCCGGGCCAGTGCGCGTCCAGAGCCTGCTTCAGATCGGTGTCGCTCTGGTACAGGCCGAGGTCCCCGACCTGCTCCCATCCCACCCGTATGACTCCGTCCGTTCGGCACTCGTCCCACAGGCGCCCGCGCTCGCCGGGAGCGATCTTCCAGATGGTGCGCTGCCGGGGCCGCGGATCGGAGTGCTGGTACAGGAAGTGCATCACTTCGTACCTGGTCCAGCCCTCGAACTCCGCACTGTCCCGTACGAGTTCCAGCAGACGGCGATTGCTGCGCCAGGCCGGGGCGTCGCCCTGCGCTGAGCCACCCGACAACAGGGCGACGAACCGGCGCAGATGCTCCCCCGCGTAGATGGGCAGAAAATGCTCGGGGAAGTAGGTCGCCAGAGTCTTCGTCACCAACGTCGGCCCGTACCGCAGTACTTCGAGATCGTCCAGGGCGTCGAAGTCTCCCGCCGCGACGGCGCCGAAAGCCTGGACGAACTGACCGCGCAGGTGAGCCCAGGCCTCCTGCGGTTCCATGCCGCGCAAGGGAGCGGCCAGACGCCATTCGCCGGAGACGTGGTGGTACATGATGTGCTTCGCGGCACTGCCGCCCTTGATGCTGCCCAGGTTCGGAGTCAGGAACTCCACCAGACGGCAGTACGTCGGCCCCGATCCCGGGGCCGCGGTCTGCCCGAGGGCGTATCGCTCCAGTGGAAGCTCCGACCACTTTTCCAGCGGGAACTGGGACAGCACCTGCTTGCGCTCGTCCTCAGCAGCCGACTCGACGTTCGCCACGCCGCTCCGGTCGAACTCGGCCGCCGCCGTCAGTACATCCGCCCCGTTGGTCATGGAGGTCATGATGCCGGAGAGTGCGTTGGCGGTTCCTGGATGTGGCGAGGCTGGTCGACTTCCTGCGTGCGAGGCAGGGAGCTGGCACCATGGCGAGGCTTCAACTCCCCGGAAGAGAGAGCCAATACCGCGTTCGAGGCTTCGCACACCCCGCACCCACTCGCCGAGTGGGTGCGAGCGCGCGAGCGATCTCAATCGCTACGTCTGTCGTGCGGCTGTTCACCACGACGCCGTCGCCCAGCTTGTGAACAAGGTTTGCCGCGCGCATCAGGCGATCGGCTTTTGGTCATCTGTGCAGGTCAGAGGGACGATGTCGGAGCCCAGGTCGGCAGGTGCTCAGCCTCGTCCCTGTTGGCTTCCGTTTCGTCAGCCTTCGGGCCGACGGCGGGGTCAGGTGTCCTCCCGGCCCGTACCGGAAGGTTCACAGGGCTGGCGCCCCTGTGTGACCGCGTCGCTCAGGCCTGGTGCAGGGCCGTGATCCGGGAGGGCAGGCTGCTCCAGATGTCCGGGGTGTAGAAGTGGCCGCCCGGGAGGACGTCGTGTCGGAAGTCGCCGGTCGACAGCTTGCGCCACTGGTCGGCCACGTAGGGGTCGATGATGTCGTCGTCGGCGCCGGAGAGGATCTGGAGGGGTGTGCTCACCTTCGCGCCCTCGCGGTGGTAGAAGGTGTCGCGGACCCGGATGTCGGCGCGCATGAGCTCCAGGGCCATCTCCGCCAGGTCCGGATCCCCGAGTACATGCTCCGGCAGGAGGCCGAACGTACGCATCCAGTCCATGAGCTGGTCGTCGGTGTCCTGCTGCGCGGGAAACATGTCCCGGACCGTCAGCCCGAAACTGGGCGCGTTCGCCCCGGAGACCACGAGGGCCTCGGGGGCACGCCCGCCGCGCTCCTCGATGCGGGAGGCGACGTCGAAGGCCATCCAGCCCCCCATGCTGTGTCCGAACAGCACATAGGGTCCTTCCACAGCGCTGACGACGGCCAGGGCGTCCTCGGCCAGGGCGTCCCAGTCCCCGGCGAAGTCCTCCACGAACCGTCCCTCCCGGCCTGGATAGCAGACGGCGGCGAGCTCCACGCCGGGCGGCATCGCGTCCGCCCAGCGCAGGTACACACCCGCGCCTCCGCCACAGAAGCCGAGGCAGACCAGTGTCCGCCGGACGTCCGGCACCTGTCGGGGGCGGACCAGTGCCGTATCGAGCAGCTGCATCTCTGTCCTCTTCTGCGATCGCGTGGGAATCGGGTCAGGCAAGGGCGGTGGCGGGTCGGCTCGTTGCCTCGACGTGCCGGGCGAGGTCCCGCAGCCCGGGATAGCGGTAGACCTCCTTGATCGAGATCACCAGGCCGAGGTGCTTCTTGAGGCGTGCGACCACGCGCAGCGCCATGAGCGAGTGGCCGCCGAGGGCGAAGAAGTCGTCGTCAGCGCCCACCTCCTCCCGGCCGAGCACCTCGGACCAGACCTCCGCGATGAGCTTCTCGAACTCGCCCCGCGGGGCGCGCACCGCCGCCGCGGAGGCGCTCGCCTCCCGGGCTCCGGGCAGGGCGGCCGTGTCGAGCTTGCCGTTCGGGGTCAGGGGCAGTTCGTCCAGGAGCAGATAGAGGGAGGGCACCATGAAGGCGGGCAGGGCCTCGGCCGCATGCTCGCGCAAGCGCTCGGTGAGGGCTGCGGCGGCGGTGGGCCCGTCCACGGGTTTCACCGGTACGCAGTAGGCCACCAGCTGATCGCCTGCGGTGCCGCCGTTCCGTACCAGCACGGCAGTCGTGGCGATGCCCGGGTACGCGGTCAACACCTGCTCGATCTCGCCCGGTTCGATCCGGAAGCCACGAATCTTGACCTGACGGTCGACGCGCCCGAGGAACTCCAGATCGCCTTCGGCCGTCAGCCTCGCCCGGTCGCCGGTGCGGTACATCCGGGCGCCGGGGCCGCCGAGGGCGTCGGGCACGAAGCGGTCCGCGGTGAGCGCGGGCCGGTTCACATAGCCGTGGGCCAGCCGGGGGCCGCCGATGCACACCTCGCCGGCGGTGCCGGGCGGCACCGGCCGCAGCCGTTCGTCCAGGATGTGCACCTGGCCGCCTCCGGCGAGCGGGCGGCCGATGTGTGGCTGCGCGCCGGTGATCCAGGCGGCGGTGGCGTCGACGGTGCATTCGGTGGGCCCGTAGAGATTCAGCGCTTCGAGCTCTCCCCGGACACCGGCCGCGGCGAGTTCGCCCCAAACGTGCCCGGGAACGGGCTCTCCGCCCATGAAGAGCCGCAGCACGCGGCCGTCCGCACGCGGGGGCAGGAGCCGGGCGCGGAGCAGCTCCCAGTGCGACGGGGTCAGATCGAGATCGGTGACGCCGTACCGGTCGAGCAGGTCGGCGAGCCGCTCGGGTTCCTTGCGGTGGTCGTCGTCCAGGACCACGACCGTGTCGCCCCGGCACACGCGCACCCACTGCTGGACCGACGCGTCGAAGGACGCGCTGGCGTTCCAGGCGACGACGCGTGGCCCGGCGTCGTACATGCCGGCCGCTTCGAGCGCCGAGACGAGTGAGGCCACACCGCCCCGTGTCGCCTCCACGCCCTTCGGGGTGCCGGTCGAGCCCGAGGTGTAGATGACGTAGGCGGGGGCGAGGGCGGGCACCTCCGGGTCCGTACGAGCGGGGGACGGGTGGTCCGTCCGTACGTCCGCAGTGACCACCTCCATGCCGGCGGGCAGGAACGGCGGGCCCGCGGGGGAGTCGCCCGCTGCCAGCAACTGCCGGATGCCCGCGTCCTCGGCCATGAACGCCAGCCGGTCCCGCGGGTAGGCGGGATCGAGCGGTACATAGGCGGCGCCCGTACGCCACACCGCGAGCAGCGCCACGACGAGTGCCCTGCCGCGCGGCAGGCTCACACCGACCCGGTCGCCCCGGCCGACGCCCCGGGAGCGGAGAGTCTCGGCCAGCCACCCGGTGGCCCGGTCGAGTTCGGCGAAGCTCAGCTCGCCGTCCGTCGCCCGTACGGCGGTCCGGTCGGGGTCGTCGCGGACCGCTTGGCGGAAGCGGCTCAGCAGGTCGGCCGGCTGCCGGAGGGGATCGGCCATGGAACGGGCTCCTTCGAGAACGGAAAGAAAGACGAGACGGTCGAGAAAGCGGCCGGGGACTGGCATGCGAGAAGGGCCCTAGGGAGCGGGGCGGACAGCGGGGCTGCAGTCGGTGATCTCCACGGGGTTCCCCATGGCCACCACGATCCGGCGGTCGCCGCGGAAGGGGTCACGGCCGTGGGCGGTCAGGACGTTGTCGACCAGGAGCAGATCGCCGGCCTGCCAGGGCGCGCGGACCGTGGCCCGGTCGTAGGCGTCCTGAATCAGGTCCAGCTCGTCCTTCGTGAGCGGTTCGCCGTCACCGAAGGAGGTGTTGAACGGCAGCCCGTCCCACCCGAACTCGTCGGTGAGCGCCTCCCGGAGTTCCTCGTCCAGGGACCACTCGTTCCAGAACGCGAGATGGTTGAACCACACCTCCTCGCCCGTGGAGGGATGCCGGACGATCCCGGGCCGCAACTGGCTGGTGCGCAGGTTGCCGTCCTCCTGCCACTGGTGGGAGACGAGGTTCTCCGCGCAGTACCGCTCGACCTCGCTCCTGTCCTCGGTGGCGAACGCGGTCGTCCAGTGCGTGGAGATGTTGTCGGAGTAACTGCGCCGCAGCAGCCAGCCGGTGGTGCGCATCCGCTCGACCAGGGAGTCGGGGAGGAGGCGCAGGACCTCACGGCAGTCGGCGACCGGGGTGGCGCCGCCCTCCGAGGGCGCGACCAGGCAGGCGAACATCAGCAGACCGGGGAAGGTCAGGGTGTAGCTGTTCTCGTTGTGCATCCGGATCGGCTGGGAGGGCGGCAGATCGGTGGAGGAGTACACGCCGTTTCCGAAGTCGCTGCGGGGCGTGGCCTTCTCGCGGTACGGGGTGCGCTGCGGGAGGAGGACGTCCCGTACGGCGGCGAAGTCGTCGACGCCCGCGAGGGGCAGGCCCCGCAGGAGCACGGCGCCGTGTTGGTGCAGGGCCGCCTCCAGTTCGGCGCGGGCCGAGATCAGCCATCGCTCCGCCTCGGCCATGGCCGTCAGACCGCCGATCGTCGCGAGGGCGGGCCGACCGGGGGTGAACTCCCAGGCCGGCGAGGCGGTTCGGGCCGTGCTTGCGCTGCTCACCGTGTGCTCCTTGTCTCAATGTCCGTGCTGAAGTCCGTGCTGAAGTCCGTGTTCGGGTACGTGGGCAGGTACCCGTACGTGTCGTTCCGTGGCTGTCAGGGCAGCCGGACGACCTGCGCCGCCCAGGTGAGCCCGGCGCCGAAGCCGACGAGCAGGGCCGTGGCACCGCTGCCGACCGTGCCCAGCTCGCGCAGCCGGGAGACGGCCAGCGGGATGGACGCGGAAGAGGTGTTGCCGGAGTGCACCACGTCGCGGGCGACGGCGACCTCCGGCGGGAGGTCGAGGCGCTGGGCGAGGGTGTCGATGATCCGCAGGTTGGCCTGGTGCGGGACGAAGGCGTCGAGGCGATCCAGTGTCGTCCCGGCCGCCGCCGCAGCCTTCCCGGCCGTTTCGGGGATGTCCTCGATCGCCCAGCGGAAGACCTCGGGTCCGGCCATCCGCATCGCGGGCCAGGCGGCACCGGGGGTGTCGCGGTACTCCGCCCACGAGGCGTCGTGCGCGATCAGATCGCCGCGTCCGCCGTCGGAACCCCAGACGACGGGGCCGATCCCGTCCTCCTCGGGGCGGCCGGGGCCGATCACGACGGCTCCCGCTCCGTCCGCGAAGAGGAACGCCGCGCCCGGGTCGTGGGGGTCCACGATGTCGGTCATCTTCTCGGAGCCGATCAGCAGGACATGGCCGGCCGTTCCGTCCCTGACCATGGACGCGGCGAGGGCGAGGCCGTAACAGAAGCCCGCGCACGCGGCGTTCAGGTCGAAGGCCGCGGCCCGGCTGCCGATGCGGTGGGCCACTTCGGGGGCCGAGGCGGGGCTCTGCCGCAGATCCGACATCGAGGCGACGAGGACCGTGTCGATCTCGGCCGCGGTGACACCGGCGTCGGCCAGCGCCTTCCTGGACGCCTCGACGGCCATGCCGGCCACGGTCTCGTCGTGGTCCGCGTAGCGGCGCTCGAGGATTCCGGTGCGGCGACGGATCCATTCGGCCGTACGCCCGGTCCTGACCGCCGCTTCGTCGTTGCCGACCACGCGCCGTGGCCGGTGGACACCGATGCCCAGGAGCCGGGCTCCGCGCGCTTCGGTTCGCTGAGTGTGGGGAAGCATGCCGCACCTCGGGTGGTCGACAGTGGTGGGGCGGCCGGCGGTCGTGGATGACCGGCCGTCGGCGCCGCCGAGAAGCGTCGGACGACCCCCTATACCGGGGCTATACGGCGGGCCGCTGGGGATCGAGCCAGCCGCGGAGCGCTGCCAGGGCCCCGGTCTGGAACCTGCTCTTGGCGCCCAGCCGGTGCGCCAGGCCGGCGGTGATGCGCCGGGTGGTGCGGACGGAGATGCCCAGACGCCGGGAGATCTGGTCGTCGGCGTGCCCCTGCGCCAACAGGTCCAGTACGGCCTGTTCCTGAAGGGTGAGTCCGTCGTCGTCGGGCCACGGTGCGTAGTCCAGGGGCCGTGCGGTGCTCCAGACCTGCTCGAAGAGCTCGCACAGCGCGCTGACGACGCCCTTGCTCCGGGTGACGAGAGCTCCCCGGTGGGTGGCGTCCGGATCGTCCGGGACGATCGCCACCTCCCGGTCGTAGATCACCATGCGGGGCGGCAGTACCGCGGCGAAGCGGATGTGCGCGCCCGAGTCGCCGAGCCAGCGCGCGTACTCCATCGTGGCCCGGTCGTTGCCGATGCTCTCCAGGTAGACACTGCGCATGCGCACGCCGCGGGCCAGTGCGGATTCGTCCAGCGGCCGGCTCGCCTCCATGTTGGCCGGCGACTGCGCGCCACCGGGCACGAAGGCGATGATCTCGGAGGAGCAGCCCGCCGCCAGCGCCTCGATGCGCAGGCGTATCGCGTCGATTCCGCCGAGCCGTTCCGTGTCGGTGCCCTGCCGGGAGCGGCTGAATTCGGCGTACTCGGCGGCCAGGCCTTCGAGTTGGAGCCGGGCCGCCTCGAACTCCTCCTGCCGGCGGTGCAGATCCGCCTCCTGGGTGGACAGCAGGAGCTTGAGACCGACCTCGGGTTCGACCGCGCGGTACTCGCCCGGGTCCTGCCAGGACGGCCTGATCAGCGAGCGGCTGTTCAGCTCTGTCATCGCGTTCCGCACCTGGGAGGCCGGTCGGCCGAGTCTCCACGCGATGGCGTCGGCGGTCGCCGCCGGATCCTTGAGCATCTCCTCGTACACGGCCTGTGCGATGTCGTCCAGCCCAAGTAAGTCGAACACTGCGCCCTCCCCAGAAGCACATGGCGACCGCATGTCCCACCGCACGGTCACCCCCGCAGGGACGACATCAGTCCTGGTCTCGACTGAGGAACGCCATCCCGAAACCTCATCTGCTACACGAGTTGTGGACTCTACCCAAGGAACCAACCCGGCGACGAGTGAGAAAATCGATGCGGGGCAAGGTGTTGATCTTTCCGCGGGGAGTGATCGCCCGACGTAGAATCCGACCATCAGTCTGGAGGTGTCCACGTGGACGAACCTGGCGCGACGGTCGGGCCGCGTCTCGCCGACAAGCTCAACCACCTGTTCAGCACGGTGACTCCAGGAGGTCGGCGCCCGTACAGCACGGAGGAGGTAGCGCGGAGCATCACCCTCACGGGGGTGCCCATCTCGGCGAGCTACATCTGGCTGCTGCGCAAGGGACACCGGGACAACCCGACGCTGCGTCATGTCGAGGCGCTCGCCCAGTTCTTCGGTGTTCCGCCGACCTACTTCTTCGACAACTGCGCGGATAGCAAAGTGGCGGGAGACCTGCGGCTCATGGCCGCGCTCAAGGACGCCGGGGTGCAGGCCATCGCCCTGCGCGCCTCCGGCCTGTCCGCGAAGAGTCTGGACTCCATCACCGAAGTGATCCAGCGCGTACGGGAGTTGGAAGGGCTGTCGGAATGCCCGGACGAGCCGTGCGAGGGATGACGACGCGCAAGCGGCGGGCACGCTGCGCGGCTCTTGTCCGCGGACTCGGCCTGCCGTCCTCCTACGGCATCCCCGATGTGTGCCGACGCGTCACGCAGCGGACGGGACGGGCCATCCATCTGGAGGCGATGTCCTTCCCCGCCGAGGGCCACTGCGGGGTGTGGGTCCGCACGTCCCAGGCCGACTACATCTTCTACGAGCGGATGACGAGCCCGGTCCACCAGCAGCACATCGTCGGACACGAGCTGGGGCACTTGCTGTGCCATGACGAGGAACGGCCGCGGGAGACGGCCGTGAGCCAGGACATGGCGCGGCTGCTGCTGCCCGGTGTCGACCCGCGGACGGTCACCGGCCTGCGGCGGCGGACCGCCTATACGCACGACGAGGAGCAGGAGGCCGAGCTGATCGGCACGCTCCTCCTCCAGGGCGCCAACCACCGGCCCCTGGACCCGGTCTGGGCACCCATGGCCGAGAGCGCCGTGCTCGTCGACAGGCTGGAACGCACGCTGCTGCCCCAGCACCCGGACGTCCCTGGGGCGGCCGGTCCCGCGTGACGACTCTGCTGCACCCGCTGTGTGCCCTGGTCGCGGTGGCGGCTCTGCTCTACAAGATCGGTCCGCTGCGGCGCGCCCCGCGCGACCCCGCGCTGTGGGCCCTGTGCGCCGTGCACGGCTTCTCGGCGCTCAGCTTCACCCTGTCCACCCCCATGGTCTGGCTCGCCGTCGACCGGCTCACGGGGATCCCCAACAGCGCGGCGCTGCTGGCCCAGAGCTGCGTGATGGGCCTGATCGTGGCGCAGTGTGCCCTGTTCGACCGGATGCTCCTCCCGCCCGGACGGGCCAGGAGGAACATGGTCCGCCATCTCCTCGTCCTCTGCGGGCTGGTGGCCGCGCTCGCCGTGCTCTTCGTCCGGCTGAGCTCCTCGGGCGAACATCCCCGGGACTTCACCGTCCACTACGCGGGGGACGCCGACTATCGGCGCTATCTGCTGCTGTACAGCGCCGTGTTCGTGATCGGCGAGGTACTGGTGGCGGTCCTGTGCCTGCGCTGCGCGCGGCGGGTGAACCGGTTGTGGCTCAGCCGCGGACTGCGTGTCACGGCGGTGGGATCCGCGCTCTCGCTCGGGTACGGGGCGGTCCGCTTCGCCAACGGTGTGTGCGGGTGCGTCACGCACAACCCCTCCTGGGTGGAGCGTGCCGCGTGGCTCTGCGGCGGCATCGGGGGACTGCTCGCCCAGACGGGGTGGACGCTGCCGGGCTGGGGGCCGCTGCTGACCAAGGCCCACCGTGCGGCGCGCGGATACACGCAGTACCAGCGGCTCCATCCGCTGTGGCTGGCGCTGGTACGGAGCCGGCCGGACATCGCCCTGGAGGAGGGGCGGTTCTCCCGGCTCTGGTCCCTGCTGACCGTACGGAACATAGAATTCCGTTTGTACCGCAGGACCATCGAGATCCGGGACGGACAACTGGCCCTGCGGGAGAGCCTCGACGCGGAGGTCGCCGAGCGGGCCGCCCGGCTCGGCAGCGCCACCGGTCTCGTCGGCGAGGAGCTGGCGGCCAGCGTCACGGCCGCCCAGCTCAAGGCCGCCCTGCACGCCCAGCGGCTGGGTCTGCCGCCGGCGGTGCCTGACACGCTGCGGGCCGCCGACGGACCATCGGCGGCCGATCTGAGCGCGGAGATCATCTGGCTGGTCCGGGTCGCGCGCGCCTACCGGGCGTGCCCGCTGCTCACCTCCGGATGAGACCGGGGGCGGCGCGGTCAGTCGGACATGGCGACCAGCACGCGGCGCGCTCCGGAGTACGCCCGGCGGCCGTGGCCGACCAGGACGTTGTCGATCAGCAGCAGGTCGCCCCGGCGCCAGTCGACGTCGACGGCCGCCGCGAGCCCGCGGTCACGGATCTGGTGGACGTGAGCGGCCGGGATCGGGCTGCCGTCGGCGTAACTGACGGACTGCGGCAGTTCGTCGGCAGGAAGGACCTTGGCCAGCTCGGCGGCGGTCTCGTCGCCCAGCCCCGCGGGGTGCCACTGGTCGGCCTGGTTGAACCAGACCTCCTCGCCGGTGAGCGGGTGCCGCAGGGTCGAAGCCCGGTCCTGGGTCACCCGGAGCGCGTCACCGCGCAGCCACTGCCAGCTCGCCCGCGTACCGGTGAGGAACTCCTCGACCTCGTCCTTGCTGCCGGTCTCGAAGGTGTCCTGCCAGCTCTTGCCGAGTCCGCGGCCGCCGTGCAGGTTCTGGGTGTACCGGACACCGCCCGCGAAGGCCTCGCGGACGTCGTCGTCGAGGGAGTCCAGCCACAGCCGGCCGTCCACCACGGGAGTGGCACCACCGGTCCCCGGGGCGACGGCGCAGTAGAAGAGCAGCCGGGCCGGCCACTGATGGGCATAGGACATTTCGTTGTGCATGGAGATCACGTACTCGGCCGGGTACTCGGTCGAGGTGTAGACGTTGTCGCCGACCTTCGTGCGCGGGGAGTTGCCGTGCACGTACGCGAGCCGGTTCGGCAGCAGCAGGTCCATGACGGTGTCGAGCGCGCCCTCGGGCACGTCGAACCCCCGGAACACCAGCGCCTTCTCCTTGGCGAGAAGCTGCTCCAGACCGGTGAGCGAATCCAGATGGGCGACGAGGCCGTCGGCGTCCGCGGTGACCCCCGCGTCGGCCGGTCCGATCTCCAGTGGTTTCCATCCCTGACGGTGCTCCATTGAGACCGTGACCTCCCGGTGTGGCGGATCGTGCGCTCCTGTCCCGGTCATCCTGCGGAGGGCGGCTATATTCCGGCCATACTCATCGGTTCCCGGCATGAGCCCGCTGGTATAGAGGCGGTATAGGACAGCGGCCGAGCATTCCCCGGAATCCCTTTCCGGAAAATGCCGAGGAGCATGTCATGGCCGAAGAATTCTCCGACGACGCCCTCTACCGCGTCGTCCTCAACGACGAGGAGCAGTACTCCATCTGGTGGCTGGAGCGTGAACTGCCGGACGGCTGGCGTGCCGAGGGCACCGAGGGCACGCGCGAGCAGTGCCTGTCCCGCATCGAGGAGGTGTGGACGGACATGCGGCCGCTGAGTCTGCGCCTGAGCATGGAGCAGTCCGTCCTCGCATGAGCACTTCCACGCCATCGGGCCGCCCCGACCGCGCCGAACTGGTGGGGTGCTGGCTGCTGTCGGTCGCCCTGCTCGCGACCAGTTTCGGCGTGGTCTGGGACGTGCAGTGGCACGACGACGTCGGCCCGGACACCTTCTTCACCGCCCCCCACATGCTCATCTACGCCGCACCCACCCTGGCCGGCCTGACCGGTGTGGTGATGGTGCTCCTGCGCACCGGCGTCTGGCGCGCCGACCCGGACAGCGTGGCCGCCACCGGCCGCTCGGTCACCGTGCTGCGCGTCTTCCGGGCCCCGATCGGATTCTTCGTCGCCGGCATCGGCGCGGCCGTCGAGCTGATCTACGGGGTGATCGATCTGTGGTGGCACACCGTGTACGGATTCGATGTCACCCTCAATTCGCCGCCCCACGTGGGCCTTTCCCTCGGGGGACTGACCATCTGCGTCGGCACGGTGCTGGCGTTCACCGCGCTCGGGGACCGGACGGTCAGGCGCTGGGGGGTCGCCCTGTCCGTGGCCACCTCCCTCACCTCGATGATGTTCGCGCTCTTCTGGGCGCAGCCCTTCGAAGTGTCGATGACCGCGGTCGCCCTGTTCGCCCTGCTGATGGTGGCCGGCGTGACGCGTGCCACCGGCTGGGTCACGTTCACCGGACTGCTCTTCGGGGCGCTGCACGCGATCGACTGGTTCTTCGCCCCCTGGATCACCCGGATCTACGCCGAGAGCCTGGGCATGTCACTGCGGGACAACATCTCGGGCGAGCCCACCCTGGCGTCGCTCTACCCCATGGTGCTTCCGCTGATCGCGGTCCTGGTGGAAGTCGCCCTTGTGGTCCTGCGGCGCCGTGGACTGACCCCGAGGACCGCCGTTCCCGCGGTCAGCGCCGTCGCCGCCCTCGCGATGGTGCTGCTCTACACCCCGCAGCTGGGCAACGGCTTCTCGCTGCTCACGATCGTGGCGGCAACGGTCCTGGGCACGGCCGCCGGTCCGCTGGGCTGGTCCGCGGCCATCGCCCTGCGCAGGCTGGGTCCGGGGCCGGGCGTCTCGTCCCCGGCTCCGGCGGCGCCGGTCCCGGCGCCCGGGCCAGGGCTGCGGCCCGCGATGGAGGTGTGAGCATGCGAGGACACACCGCGCGGCCGGGCGGCCGCGCGCGGAACCTGCTGCGCTCGCTCGCGGGGGTGCTTCTCGCGGTGCTGGCGGGAACCTTCGTGGCCCCCGCCGCCTCGGCCGCCGACGCCGATGCGCCGGCGGTGGTGCACGCCGAGCGGCTACGGGTGGGCCCGTACGACATCGAGGTGTCCTTCTCCGACTGGCCGCTGTACGCCGGCCGTTCCCTGGACATGACGTTCCGGACCGACCGGGGCATCGCGGGACGCACCGCGCGGCTGCACCTCATCGGGCCGTCGGGCGAGGACTACGGCAAGCGGGGCGCCGGCCTCGGGCGGGCGCTGCCCCGGTACACCCGCTCCCACGACCGCTGGGGGCTGGACGGCACGTTGCTGCCGGACGAAGGCACCTGGCGGTTCGAGCTGGCGGTCGAGGGGCCCGAGGGCGCGGGGCGGGGCAGTCTGTCCGTCCCCGTGGGACCGCGGCCGGGGCCGCCCATCGAGGCGAGCTGGGCCGTGGGACTGCTGCCGGCCATCGCCGCGGTCCCGATCTGCCTCGCCCTGTGGTGGCGTGGCCGTGGCAGGCGTGGCACCGCGGTCTGGACATGGGACTGAGCCGCACGACGGGCGAAGAGCCGGCCCGGGTGGATAAGATCCCCCGGGCGGGCTCTTCGCCGTCACGAGCCGCAGGGCAGTGTCACCGTCAGTACGGTCGGCCCGCCGACCGGACTGCTGAGGGCGAACGTACCGTCCGCGGACGCGACCCGCTTGGCGAGGCCGCTGAGCCCGGTCCCGCCCGCCGCATCCGCGCCGCCGACCCCGTCGTCCGAGACCAGGACCAGCAGGGTGTCGCCGATCCGGCCGGCCGTGACCTCGACGCGGGACGCCCCGGCGTGCTTGATCACATTGGTGAGGGCCTCGGAGACGACGAAATAGGCGACCGCCTCGACGGCAGGTGAGGGCCGTTCGGCCAGTTCGACGTCGAGCCGCACCGGCAGCGGAACGCGCTCGGCTAGGCCGGACAGCGCGGCGTCGAGGCCCCGGTCCTCCAGTACGGCCGGATGCAGACCGCGTACCAGATTGCCCAGTTCGGAAATGGCTTCCTTCGCTTCGCGGTGCGCCTCGTCGATCACCTTGCGGGCGTCCTCCGGGAGTTCGCCGAGCGTGGCCTTGGCCAGGCCGAGTTGCACGGCCATGGCGACCAGCCGCTGCTGAGCGCCGTCGTGCAGGTCCCGCTCGATGCGGCGGCGCTCGGCGTCGGCGGCCTCCACCATGCCCGCCCGACTCTCGGTGAGGTTCTCCACCCGTCGCTCCAGGAGCTCGGCCCGGGTGGGGCCGAGCAGCCCGGTGGCCGCGAAGACGTCCAGCCGGGCCAGGCCGTGGCACACCCAGGTGGCGAGGGCGAGCACGGCAAGGCCGGCGCCCATGACATAGGCCGCCGTGACCGAGTAGCCGTGATGGGCCAGACGCCACTCCAGCGGGAGCTGCCACACCCAGACGTACACCGTGGCGGCCACGAACCCCAGGACCCACAGGGCCAGACCGGTCAACGCTCCCAGCGCCACCCCGGGCCCGGCCAGAAGGTGGTATTTCGCCTGGCGTCGGCTCGTTCTCGGATCGTCGGCCGAGGTGTGCGCTATCTCCACGTCGAGCATGGCCTGAAAGCGATATCGCTGGACCAGCGTCATGGCCGGTCTCATGGCGGGAACCAGCGCGCAGAAAAAGGCGACGAGTTGAAGGGGAACACCGACGGTCAGGAAAGTGAGGGTCTGCCACATCTTCCATAAGGGGTGCCGCAGCCACTGGATCAGTCGGTGGAGGGATTGCATGAACAAAAGCTTAGCCTCAGAGGGAAGTCGGGCCGGAAATCACGAAAGGTCCGCAGCGGGTTCGGCCAGGGTCCGCCGCCCGGACACCACCACGGCCGTCACGAGGAGCAGCACACCGCAGACGACGAGCCCGGTCGGTGCGGCGCCGGCCTCGTCCAGCAGATAGCCGCCGCACAGCGCCCCCAGGGAGTTCGCTCCGGAGGCCAGGAAGCGCGCCGTGCCGTTCACCCGGCCCTGGAGCTCGTCGGGGGTGTGCTGGACCTGGAAGACCCAGGCGGTGACGCTCAGTACGCCGACGATCGAGGTGGTGGCGGTCAGCAGGACGGCCAGCCCCGCGGGGTCGCGGACCCATGCGACCAGCGGCGTGATCAGGACCCACAGCACACAGCCGGCGAGAAAGACGGCACGCAGACTGAAGCGCCGGCGCAGCCGGGGCGCGGCCAGCGCCCCGGCGAGACCGCCGAGACCGCCGCAGCCGGTGACCAGGGCGACGAACACGGGGGAGCGGCCGCTCTGCTGGATGATCACCATGACGGTGAGCATCAGGATCTGGAAGGCGAAGTTGCAGCCCGCGAAGAGCGAGACCAGCAGGCGGGCGACCCGGTGCCGCCACAACCAGAGCACGCCCTCCTTGATGTCCGTGTGCAGCGACTGCGCGCGGGCAGCCGCGGCAACGCCCCGGTTCTTGCGCATCAGCGCGACGCACACCGCGGCCACCGAACTCGCCAGTGCCGTCGCGGCGAAGGGCAGCCAGCCCGCGACGGCGAGCAGACCACCGCTGCCGGGCTGGCCGAGCAGGCCCATGGCCTGCCCTCGTGCCTCGTTCTGGGCGAGCGCGGCAGGGAGCTGGCCGGGGGCGACCACCTGCCGGACACTCGCCCGCTCGCCCAGGTCGACGACGATGCCGCGGGCGCCCTCGAGGAACGCGGCCGCCATCAGATGGGGCAGCCAGATGTGTCCCAGGAACACGGCGACGGCCACGGCCGCGATCGAGAAGGCGCCGAGGACGTCGCACCAGAGCATCAGCCGGCGCCGGTCCCAGCGGTCGACCAGGGCGCCGGCGGGCAGTTGGACGACGAAGTTCGGCAGGGAGGCGGCGAACCCGACCAGACCGGCGTCCACCGCCGAGCCCGTGTGATAGAGCGTCAGCAACGGGAAGGCCGTCATGCCGACCCGGGTACCGAACTGTGAGACGCCCGCCCCGGCCCACAGGCGGATGAACTCGGCGTTCCTGCGCAGGGGGACCGGCGGACGGCCGGACGCGCCGGCCGTCCCGCGGGCGCCCTCGGACTCCGGGGAGCTTGCGGAGTCCGAGGGGCTTCGGATGTCCTCGCTCATCGCGGCTGCACGGCCGTTTCCGCCGCCGCGTTCTGCCAGAAGCCGGTCAGACGGCCCTTGTCCGACCAGCCCGTCGACATCAGATGGGTGACCAGCTCCCTTCCGGAGGCGGCGTTGGTGAGCACCACGGCACCCGACCCGGCATGGGCGCGCATACCGAACATCGCCTGGTATCCGGCCGCCTGGCCCCCGTGACCGAATTCGAGATCGACGCCGCTGTGGTCGACGATCGTGCCCCAGCCGTACGGGCGGTCGGACTGCGGGGTGAGCATCTCCCGTACCGCCTCCTGCGGGACCAGCGCGCCCGGCCGGCCCAACCGGCTGTCCCTGACGCCCAGGACGAGCCTGGCCAGATCTCCGGCGGTCGTCCACAGACCGCGCGCCGCCGACTCCGGATAGACCTCGTGGCCGCCGGGCAGAGGCACGCCCTCCAGGTCGTGACCGCGCGCCACGGGGAGACCCGAGGTCTCCGGGAAGGCCGGGTCGAAGCCGCTGTGCCTCATGCCCAGCGGTTCGAGCACGAGCCGCCGCATCAGCTCCGGGAACGGCTCGCCGGAGAGATCGGTCATCGCCTGCTGGAGTACGCAGTAGTGGGCGTTGTTGAGCCGGAAGACCTCGCCGGGAGCGAACTCCCGTCCGACCGGGACCGGTTCGGCCGGCGACCGTCCGTGCAGGAGGTCGAGGACGGAGGGAACCGGTTCGCCGATCCGGTAGCCCGCGCGGCTCGGCGGCTCGGCGAGTCCCGCCAGATTCGCCACCAGGTGCCGGAGCGTCACGGGCGGAGCGTCCCCGGCGCCGGGAGCGGGCAGATGCCAGGAGCTGAGGCAGCGGTTGACGTCCTCGTCGAGGTCGAGGCCCCGCTCCTGGGCCAGTCGCAGCAGGCCGAAGGTCGTCACATGCTTGCTGATGGAGGCGGCGGCGAAGAGCGTGTTCTCATCGACGGGTTCGTCGCCGTCCGCACCGAGACGGCCATGGCTCTCCACCGAGGCCAGTTCACCGCCCTCGATCAGTGCGATCGCCGCTCCCGGGATGTGGTGGCGGGCCATCACCTCGGGCACCGAACGGGTCGCGACCCGGTGGGTGGCGCGGGTGGTCCGGGTGGCCGTGGCGGCGGCGTCGGACGTGCCGCCGGCCCGGCCCTCGTCGGCCGGCGAAGGCGCGGTGGTGAGGGTGATCAGCGCGGTCAGTTCGGCGAGGTGCTCGTCGGCCAGCCGCTGTACCGTCGCGGCGTCGTACAGCCCGGAGCCGTACGTCCAGCGCAGATACAGCCGCCCCTCGTCGAACACGGCCGCGACATCGAGGAGATGGTCCCGTTCGGCGCCGGGGTTCGTCCGCGCGGAGGGCGCGGCGAGCAGGGCGAAGCCCAGCTTCGGACGTTCGGCGGAGCGGAGCTCCGCCGCCAGCTCCGGGTCGGGCGCGAGGTCGCGCAGCACTCCGTACACATGGCGCGGCGCGGGCAGTTCGGCGAGCTGCCGGCCGACGGAGCGGAGCAGGGCGGGCAGTTCGCGCGTCCGGGGCAGCCACAGAGTGAGCGGGACGCTGTCGGCGAGCGGCCCCACGGTCCGCGAGAGATCGGTTCCCGCGGCGGAGCCGTCGCGGGGGTCGGTACGCAGATCGAGGGTGATCCGGTCGCGGCCGGTCCAGCGGGTCACGACGCGGCCCAGGGCCGTCAGCAGCGCCTGCTCCGGGTCGTACCCGGCGAGCAGGGCACGGGAACGCTCCGGTGAGAGCACCGCGGTGACCGTCCGGGCCGAGCCGTGGGAGTTGTCCCCGCCCGGGTGGTCCACCGGCAGCCCGCCCGCGCGTTCCTGGCCGATCCATTGGTGGGCCTGGTCCGCGGTCTCGGGCCGCGCGGCCAGCTCGGCGGTCCTGCTCGCCCACTGCCGCAGGGGCGTGGGCACGGACGGCAATCGGACCGGGGAGCCCTGCGCACACATGCGGTAGGCGGTCTCGACGTCCTCGGCCACGAGCGCGAGGGAGGCCGCGTCGGCGGCCAGCTCGTGCACGGTGATCCACATCTCGGAGGCGACGTCCGAGGCCAGCAGCCGTTCCTCGCCGACGTCGCACAGCGTGGCCTGGAGGACCGGCCCCGACGTGGGGTCGAGCCGGTCGCGGGCCGCGTCGAGCGCCCGCGCGACGGCGTCGGCCCGGTCGGCCACGGCCGTCCCGCGCAGGTCGACGACCTCCAGCAGCCGAGCGGA
>NZ_JBSFZS010000027.1:0-72828 GCF_053600395.1 Streptomyces sp. NPDC005070
CTCGCCGCACCGGCCGAAAGCCCAAGTACATCCAGTACGAGGACTTCCGGCCGGCACACCGAGAGCACGCACCGGGCGCCGCTCCTTGACGGGCAAACGTTGCCTGCCGCGGCACTAGACGTCCCCGCGGGCCCGGGAGGCGCCGTGCCCGCGAGGTGCGGATCACAGGGCGCGGACCCGGCCGGTGAGGGTTCGCCGGCTCCGTCGGACAGGACGTGACGGGTGTCTCACGCCCTGAGACCGTGACACGCGTTACTTACGGGTTTCCCGCCCCCCTCCGAACGCTACTCTCCGCCGAAGAGGCATACACAAGCAGCGTGTTAAGGGAGTCTGAGTGGCTGGGAAGCTCGCCGTCATCGGAGCCGGACTCATGGGGTCCGGTATTGCCCAGGTCTCCGCGCAGGCGGGCTGGGACGTCGTTCTGCGCGATGTCACCGACGAGGCGCTGAACCGCGGCCTCGACGGCATCAAGGCCTCGTACGACAAGTTCGTGAGCAAGGGCAAGCTGGAGGCCGCCGACGCGGACGCGGCCCTCGCGCGCATCACGGCGACCACCGACCTGGACGCCGCCGCCGACGCGGACATCGTCGTCGAGGCGGTCTTCGAGAAGCTCGAGGTCAAGCACGAGATCTTCCAGGCCCTGGACAAGATCGTCCGCCCCGACACCGTGCTCGCCTCCAACACCTCCGCGATCCCGATCACCAAGATCGCGGCGGCCACGGAGCGACCGGAGCGGGTCGTCGGCGTGCACTTCTTCTCGCCGGTGCCGATGATGCAGCTCGTCGAACTGGTCCGCGGTTACAAGACCAGCGACGAAACGCTCGCCGCCGCGCGCGAGTTCAGCGAGTCCGTCGGCAAGACCTGCATCGTCGTCAACCGCGACGTCGCCGGTTTCGTGACCACCCGTCTCATCTCGGCCCTCGTCGTCGAGGCGACGAAGCTGTACGAGTCGGGCGTGGCCACCGCCGAGGACATCGACCTCGCCTGCCGGCTGGGCTTCGGCCACGCCATGGGCCCCCTGGCCACCGCCGACCTCACGGGCGTCGACATCCTGCTGCACGCCACCGGCAACATCTACACCGAGACCCAGGACGAGAAGTTCGCCCCGCCGGAGCTGATGCGCCGGATGGTTGACGCCGGTGACATCGGGCGCAAGAGCGGGCAGGGCTTCTACAAGCACTGAACGATCATGCGGCGACCGGGACACCGGTCGCCGCATGTGCCACGGACGCCGCGCACGCCTCTCGGATGTCACTCCATGAGGTGAATTCGGTATCGGTTCGCTTACAGACGGCAACCTCCGGGGCTCTCAGGCAGTCAGACCATGCACAACATGCAGACGCGAAGACGCGGAAACAGAACCACGCGGAGTTACGAGACGCATTCTCGGGGAGCGCATATGTACATCAGGGGCGACCACGCCGAGCTGGTCGTCGGGGGCCGCCTCGACGTACGCAGCGCGGCGGACGCCCGCACGGTCCTGCACACGGCCGTCGACGACGGAGCCGGCGACCTGGTGCTCGACCTGTCCGAGCTGGACTCCTGGGACGCCACCGGGCTCGGGGTCATCATGGGGGCCCACCGGCGTGCCGGGCGGTGCGGCCGACGGCTCGTACTGCGGGACGTACCACCGCAGATGCAGCGCCTGCTGGTGGCCACCCGGCTGCACCGGATCCTGGCGATCGAGGGTGGTATCGGGGTCGAGTCCCTGCCCCGGGTGTGACCTGAGCGCGCCCCTGCCGCTCCGCGTGCGCGACCGCGTACGCGTCCCGACCGGTGCGCCGGTCCGCACCCCGTGCACAATCCTCACGAAGCCGTGACGGTTCGGACGGCGCGGTACCCCGCCTGTTCGTAGATACTGTGCGAAGGTTTAGGGTTCGGCTGCCCGCCGACCGAAACCCTACGAGCGGGTACCGGACCAGAAGCGACAGAGCGGTGTGCAGCCAGGCCGGGAGGGCATCGGCACACGACGCTTTTGGGGGGCTTGGAACATGGACCCGATCAACCGGGGATCCGGCGCGTACGGCCATGAGGACGACGGTCAGGCGACTCGCCCGCGCCCGGCGCGCGACCCGCTCGCGACGGACCTCGGACAGCACAAGCCCGCACTCGTCCGCACGGTCAGGCTCGTCACGGGCGAGTTCGCGCTCACCGTGAACCCCGTCGACGGCAGCGAGCTGGAGAACTGCCCGCCGCACGAACGCCCGCGCCCGCCGGCCAAGCGCGGCGCCGCCGAACGCGCCGAACTGGCCCGCACGGCCCAGCCGCCCGTTCCGCCCGGCCCGGCACAGCCCCGGCTGCCGCTCCTGGAACGCCACGAGGAGCGCGAGCGGATCGTCCGCCTTCTCGCACGCGGCCGCTCGGTACGGCTCACCGGCCCCTCGGGATCGGGCCGCACCGTCCTGCTGGACGCCGTCGGCGAAGACTGCGCGGACCTCGCCCCCGACGGTGTCGTCCGTCTCTCCGGCCACGGACGTACCGCGAGCGACGTGCTGCACGACCTCTTCGCCGTCGTCTACGAAGCCCCCCTGCACCGCCCGGACCACGACGAACTGCTCCGGCTCGTCCGCGAGATCGGCGCGGTCGTCGTCCTCGACGACGCGGAGATCGGCGGCAGCGCCCTCGACGTGCTGCTCGACGCCACCCCCGAGTGCGCCTTCGTCATCGCCGCCACCCCCGACATACCGGCCCCGTCCGCCCGCGCCCAGCTCGACGAGGTCCTCCTCGGCGGCCTCGACCGCAGCGGCGGTCTCGAACTGCTGGAGCGCGCCGTCGGACGCGTCCTGACCGAGGACGAGTCGAACTGGGCGGGCGACCTCTGGTTCGAGTCCGAGGGGCTGCCCCTGCGCTTCATCCAGGCCGGGGCACTGCTGCGCCAGCGCGACCGGATGCAGGCGAGCGAAGAGGCCTTCGACGACTACGGCGTCTTCCAGGAAGCCCCGGCCGACGCGGCCTTCGAGGCCCGCGACGGCGCCGACGTGCCGCTGCCCTCCCTCGCCGAGGGCGCCGCGCCCGCCGCGCTGCTCGCCTCCCGGCTCAGCGAGTCGGCGCGCGCCACCCTGCGCTTCGCCGTCGCGCTCGGCGGCGAGGTGCCCCACCAGGCCCATCTGCCGGCGCTCGTGGGCGACACCCACGCCGACGCCGCGCTAGCCGAACTCGCGGCCTCCGCGCTGGTCTCCCCGGTCGGCACCCGCTACCGGCTCGCCGCCGGTGTGCAGGCCCAGCTCGAGGCCTCCGGCTACGCGGACACCCTCCAGGAGAGCGCGCTGGCCGCCGCCCGCCACTACACCTGGTGGGCCGGGCACCCCTCGGTCACCCCGGAGCGGGTCTGCGCCGAGGCCGACGCGGTGCTCGCCGCCCTGGCCGTGCTCGTCCCCGTCACCACCGTCCCGCGGGACGACGAGGAGGAGAGCGACTCCGTCCGGCTCGCCCGCACGGCCGCGCCCGCCTTCGAGGCCGGGCTGCACTGGAGCGCCTGGGAGCGCGTCCTGCGTCTCGGCGTCGAAGCCTCCGAGCTCGCCGACGACCTGGGCGAACAGGCCTACTTCCACCACGAGCTGGGTGTCCTCGCGCTGTGCGGCCTCCAGCTCGACCGGGCCCGCGCCGAGCTGGAGGCCTCGGTCGCCATGCGCGGCGAACTCGCCGACAAGCGCGGTATCACCGCCGGCCGCCGCGCCCTCGCGCTGGTCGCCGACCGCTCCGGAACCCCGCAGATCACCGGCGGGGGCACCCCGTCGGGCGAAGAGGTGCCCGACGCGCGTCACGACGAGTCGATGTCGCCCCCCGGCGGCGTACCGGCCGCCTCCCCGCGCACCGACCCGTCGGACGACACCATCACGGTGCTCGCCCACCCGGGCGGCCAAGGCTTCCTCGCGGCCAAGCCGCGGAGCGTCGCGGGCCGGCTCGTCAGCGGCACCCGGCGCAACCTGGTGGCCGCGGGCGCGGGCGCGCTCCTCGTGGCCGTCCTCGGGACCGTGGTGACCCTCGGCGCGACCTCGGACCACCCCGACGGCACCCCGTCCGAGAAGGTCGGCGTCAACCCGTCGGCCACCCAGGACGCCCAGGACGACAGCCTGGGGGCGGACACTCCGAAGAAGGGCGACGACTCCTCTTCCCCCACCGTGGCCAAGCCCACCGACCCGGGCCCCGACGGCACGTACGGCACCTCGGACGACCCGACACCGACGGCCACGGCGACCCGGCAGCCGTCCGCCGACCCGAGCGGTACGCGCACGAGCAAGCCGTCGAAGTCGCCGTCGTCGACGCCGACGAAGCCGCCCACGCACCGGCCGTCCCCGTCCCCCACGAGGACCGGGAACCCCTCGCCGTCGACGTCCTCCACGAAGTCGGCGAGCCCATCGGCGTCCACGTCGCCGTCGGCCAGCACGTCGACGACCCCGGCCACCTCCGACTCCGCGAGCGGCCCGGTGCCGACCTCGTCGAGCGGCACGGTGATCTGACAGCGGGGTCCGGACGTACGGCCGGACCCCGAGGGAAGCGCGAGAGGGCCGGATCCGACAACGGACCCGGCCCTCTGTGTCGTATACGAACCCGAGGGGTTCAGAACAGCCGCAGTTTGTCGTCCTCGATGCCGCGCAGGGCGTTGTAGTCCAGGACCGCGCAGCCGATGCCGCGGTCGGTGGCGAGGACGCGGGCCTGCGGCTTGATCTCCTGGGCGGCGAAGATGCCGCGGACCGGCGCGAGGTGCGGGTCGCGGTTCAACAGCTCCAGATAGCGCGTGAGTTGCTCCACGCCGTCGATCTCGCCGCGCCGCTTGATCTCCACGGCGACGGTCTGCCCCGCGGCGTCCCGGCACAGGATGTCGACCGGGCCGATGGCCGTCATGTACTCGCGGCGGATGAGCGAGTAGCCCTCGCCGAGGGTGTCGATGCGGTCGGCGAGCAGCTCCTGGAGGTGCGCTTCCACGCCGTCCTTGATCAGGCCGGGGTCCACGCCGAGTTCGTGCGAGGAGTCGTGGAGGATCTCCTCCATCGTGATGATGAGCTTCTCGCCCGCCTTGTTGATGACGGTCCAGACGCCTTCGTCGTCGCCGGACCCCTCCTTCAGTGTGCAGGGCGGCGACATCCAGTTGAGGGGCTTGTAGGCCCGGTCGTCCGCGTGGATCGAGACGCTGCCGTCCGCCTTCACGAGGATCAGGCGGGGCGCCGACGGGAGATGGGCGGTGAGCCGGCCCGCGTAGTCCACGGAACAGCGGGCAATGACGAGACGCATGGTCGGCAACGCTACTCGACCGGCGGCGGTGCACGCGATTCCCGTACCCGTCCCGTACCCGCCTCCCGCGCCCGGCCCCGAGGCGGAACCGGCGGTTCGCACCCTTTGTCCCACGGGTCGGCACCGCCCGGCCCGGACAGCGTTTTCGCGGGTCACCCCATTGATCCTGAAGATTCCCTGTTCCGCCGTGGCCGATTGTCGGCCTACCGGGTGTTCGCTATGTGCCCATTCTCCTGGTGCCGTTACCTGCCGATGCTTACCGTATGAACGGGAGGTCGCGGTACATGTACTCAGCGTGTTCGATACTGCGGTCCCCATCCCTGTCCGGCAACCCCCGAGGTGTGGGGGTGCGAGAGGAGTACCCATGTCGCTCGACGTCTCACCGGCCCTACTCCAACAGGCCGAGCGAGGCGAGGTCGATGAAGCAGAATTCGTCGACTGCGTCCGGACCTCCCTGCCCTACGCGTGGGAGATGATCAGCTCCCTGGTGGCCCAGCTGAAGGTGGACGGCGGCACGTTCGCCGACAACCAGACGCCCCCGCCGGACGAGCAGGCACGTGGCCAGCTGCTGCGTGCGCTCGCGAGTGACGCGATACGCGGCGCGCTGCAGCGGCACTTCGGAGTGCGGCTGGCCTTCCAGAACTGCCACCGGGTGGCGGTGTTCCCACTGGACGACTCGGTGGACGACACACTGGCACGCTTCACCTCGGTCCGCAGTCAGTTGCTCAACCAGTCCCCGGAGTTCAGGGACTGCTGACGCACTGATGCCGCACTGCTTGCCGCTCCGTACGCGGGAGGTGCATTGGTACTGGGGCGGCAAGCTCCCCGCATGTCCGGCCCGTCGGGGCCGGACCCCGTGCGCTCACCTGAGCTGGGGCAGCACCTCGGCCCCGAGCCGCCGTACGTTCTCCTCGGTCGCCGCCAGGTCGCCCGAACCCTCGACGAGCAGCGCGAAGCGCCCGATGCCGGTCCGCTCGGAGGTCGCCGCGAGCCGGTCGGCGCACAGCCGCGGCGTGCCCACCGGGTGCAGTCCGCAGAGCAGTTCGGTGTACGCCACCGGGTCCCGCATCGAGCGGAGGCGGCCGTCGACCGTCACATGGGCGTCCAGCCCCTGCCTCAGCCAGCCCGGCATGGCCTTGACGAGCGTCTCGACGGCGTCGGTCCGGCGGTCCGCGATCTGGCAGACGCCGGCGGAGACATGGGCGGCGGGGAGGATCTCGTCCGACGGGCGGCCCGCCGCGCGCGCGTGGCGCCGCCACAGCGCGACCATTTCGGCCTTCTCCTCGTCCCCGACGTGCATGCCCAGGAGCATCGGCAGTCCACGCTCGGCGGCGAGCCGCACGCTCGCGGGCGAGGTGCACGCCACGACGACCTCGGGGCCCGGAGCTCCGCTCAGCGCCTCCGACGGGCGTGGTACGACGGGGACTTCACGGAACGAGAACCGCTCGGAGGTGCCGGCGACCGTTGGCTCGCGCAGCCAGCGGATCAGCAGATCGAGTGACTCCGGGAACCCGTGTTCGTATGCCGCGAGGCCTGCTCCGAAGACCTCCAGGTCGACCCAGGGGCCGCCGCGGCCGACCCCCAGCGAGAACCGCCCGCCGGACGTCAGGTGCAGCAGGGCGGCCTGTTCGCCGAGCGCCACGGGGTGCGCGGTGGGCAGCACGCTGACCGCCGTGCCGATCCGGATCCGGTCGGTGCGGCCGAGCAGATACGCGGCGAGTGTGACGGCCGACGGGCATGTCCCGTACGGCACGAAGTGGTGTTCGGCCAGCCAGACCGCGTCGAGCCCGGCCTCCTCGGCGACCTCGGCGGACCGCACCGCGCGGTGCAGGGCCTCTCCCTGGCCCTGTCCAGGGAACTGGGCGGCGAGTACAAAACTTCCAACGTGCATCGAACTTCCTGCTTCCTCGGCTCCGACACGGAGCTCCCCCACCCGGCATAACCGCCTGACACGTGCCGAAGACACGGCCTTGCGGGGAGATTTGCGGATTGTCTGGGAATTGGGCTGTCCGAAGACCTTCCGAGGACGGTCCGAAGGGGGATCTGTGCGGGTTGGCGGAGTACGCGTACCCGTGTGTGTCCCGCGTAGGCTGGGGTTGGCCCCTGCTCCCTGTATAGCTCCGTGAGGTGTCCCTTGTCCCCGCGTCGCAACCGTCCGAAGGATGCCGGCTCGTCCGGCGGCAGCCCCGAGGAGGACTCGTCGGACCGTTACGGCGGCTGGCAGTCCACGGAGAGCTGGCAGGGCGACGAGTGGAGCGTGCGTCATGTGGCGGGCGCGAGCGCGCAGGGCAAGACCTACCGCTGCCCCGGCTGCGACCAGTTGATCCCCTCCGGGGTGCCGCACGTGGTGGCCTGGCCGGAGCACTCGGGCGTCGACGAGCGGCGGCACTGGCACAAGGCCTGCTGGAACGCGAAGGACCGCCGCACCTCGCGGGTGCAGCGGTCCCGTAACGCGCCCAGGTTCTAGGCGACTTCGGCCCCTCCGGCCTCAAACGGCGGGACGGGCGCGGTCGTCAGACGTCGCGGCGCTCCAGGAGGACGAAGGCGGCGACGATGGCCGCCGCCGTGACCCCGGCGAGCAGGCCGAGCTGGGCGGCGCCGTTGCCGCTCTCGTTGTCCAGCCGGAAGACCCGGGCCAGCGAGCTGATGGCGGCGTACTCCTGCATCTTCTCGCCGATCGTCCGCAGGGTCTCGGACATCATCAGGAACGCGGGCAGGATCGAGGGCAGCAGCACGACACCGAGCATCGTGGTGATCGCGCCCGCCGAGTGGCGCAGCATCGAACCCACGGCGAGCGAGAGCATGCCGAGCAGCGAGACGTACAGCGCGCCCATGAAGACGGTGCCGACCCACGGGATGTCGGAGCCGCCGCTGTGCAGGCTCGCGGTGAACAGGCCGATGAGCCCGATCGCGAACGCCGAGACGGTGAACGCGACCGCGAAGAAGATGATCAGCTTGGCGGCGAGCACCCGGTGCCGCTGCGGCGAGGCCGTGAACGTCGTACGGATCATGCCCGTGCCGTACTCGGAGGAGACCACCAGGACGCCCAGCGTGATCAGGCAGAGCTGGCCGAGCAGCAGTCCGATGAACGCGGGGACCGTGAACGGGACGTCCCCGAAGTCCTCGTCCGTGGTCTGCACGGCGACCAGGAAGCCGATGCCGATCACCAGGAGCAGGAAGGTGCCGAGCGTCCACATCGTGGAGCGCACCGACTTGATCTTCGTCCACTCGGAGTGGAGCGCGTGCCCGAGGTGGGTGCGGGTGACGGGGATCGGCGAGGTGTACGACGTGCCGGGCGCCGCCTGCCAGGCGGGGGCAGCGGCGGCCTGCTGCGGCATCGGGGGCTGGGGCGTGCTCATCGGGCGTCCTCGGGCTTGGTCAGGTCGGCGGCGGGCGCGGTCGTGGGCGCGGCCTCGGGCGCGGGCGCCGGAGCGGGCGCGGCGGCGGGCGCGGCGGCGGGCGCCGGGGGGCTCGCGGGAGCCTGGGCGTACGGGTTGGCGTCCGGGGCGCCGGGGGCGGCCGGAGCGCCGTACGGGCCGGGAGCACCGGCGGCGGGGGCCGCGGGGGCGCCGTAGGGACTGGCCTGCGGCATGGCGAAGGGCTGCCCGCCCTGCTGGGGCGGCAGCGGCGCGTACCAGCCGGGCTGGCCCTGGCCCGCCACCGGCATCTGCGGCGGCGGCATGGCCCCCGGCGGCAGCGGCTGCTGGAGCCCGGCCTTCTGGTCGGCGGTCGAGCGGTAGTCGACGGCGCCCTGCGTCATCCGCATGTACGCCTCCTCCAGCGAGGCCTGGTGCGGAGACAGCTCCCACAGGCGGACGTCGGCGGAGTGCGCGAGGTCGCTGATGCGGGGGAGCGGCAGGCCGGTGACGCGCAGCGCGCCGTCCTGCTCGGGCAGCACCTGGCCGCCGGCCTCGGTCAGCGCGGCGGTCAGCTTCTCGCGCTGCTGCGGCTCGGTGTCGGGGGTGCGCACCCGGGCGAAGTCGGCCGAGTTGTGGGAGATGAACTCCTTGATGCTCTGGTCGGCGAGGAGCTGGCCGCGGCCGATCACGATGAGGTGGTCGGCGGTCAGCGCCATCTCGCTCATGAGGTGAGAGGAGACGAAGACCGTACGGCCTTCCGCGGCGAGGGACTTCATCAGGTTGCGCACCCAGAGGATGCCCTCGGGGTCGAGGCCGTTGACCGGCTCGTCGAAGAGCAGCACCTGGGGGTCGCCGAGGAGCGCGGCGGCGATGCCGAGGCGCTGGCCCATACCGAGGGAGAAGCCCTTGGAGCGCTTCCTCGCCACGTCCTGGAGGCCGACGACGCCGAGCACCTCGTCCACACGGCGGGCCGGGATGCCCGAGAGCTGCGCCAGACTCAGCAGGTGGTTGCGGGCGCTCCGGCCGCCGTGGACGGCCTTGGCGTCGAGGAGCGCGCCGACCTGGCGGGGCGCGTTCGGCAGCCTGCGGTAGGGGAAGCCGCCGATCGTCACCTGACCGGAGGTCGGATTGTCGAGGCCGAGGATCATGCGCATCGTCGTCGACTTGCCCGAGCCGTTGGGCCCGAGGAAGCCGGTGACCGCACCCGGCCGGACCTGGAAGGAAAGGTTGTACACGGCTGTCTTGGCGCCGTAGCGCTTCGTCAGGCCGACTGCCTCGATCATTCTCCGCACCCATCGAAAGGTTCAGGACGTCGGGGCGCACGCCCCCGTAAGGGTTAGGAGGATATCCGGGCCCCGGCGGTTCCACTCAAGGGCAGGTAAAGTCCCGCCCATCGGCCGGTGAAAGATCCAGGAGAGCGCGAAGTTTCGTACCGGTGTTCTGTCAGGTACCCGTCTCTCCTGGCAGGGAGGGGAAAGCGAATTCACGCCGGCCCCTCCGGCAGGGAAATCTCAGGAGCGGTCCGGCAGGGAATCGTCCAGCGGCGGAAGATCGTCGTACAGCCGCAGCTCGGCCGATTCGTCGAGGTAGGGCAGGAAGTCGGTCTGCGGCAGCACCCAGCCCTCCTCGCCGAAGATCAGCGTGCCCGCCTCGCGCAGCGACCGGTCGGCACCCGCGCGGCGCACCCACGAAGCCGGGTCGGGCCCGAGCAGGTCGCGCAGGCGCCCGGAGCCCGCCAGCAGGGCCGCGAGCAGCTCGGACTGGTCGCCGCCGCCGGGGCGGGGCCGCCCGGTCTCCGGCTCGGCGAGCACGCCGTGCGCGCTGAAGTAGATGTACGCGCCGCCGAGCCGTTCCCCGGAGGGCATCGTCATCGTGAACGCGCCGCCGGGGAGTATCGCCCGCCGGTAGTCGGGGAACTCGGTGTCGTCGACGGCCTTGAGCTGCGTCGAGTCCAGCCAGGTCACCACGAGCGTCGTCTCCGCGTCCGGGTCCACGTACGGCGTCCCGGCCACGTAACCCGCCGGACTGATGTGTCCCGAGCAGCCCACGCCGATCCCGCGCACCCGCACCGGAACCATCGGCACCGTCGCCGGGATGCCCAGCCGGGTCAGCTTGTGGGCGACCTGCCCGGGGGAGGCGTTCGAACCGACGGCGATGACCGGGTGGCGCAGTCCCGTACCCACCTGCCCCAGGTCGGCGAGGGCCTCGTCCAGCCGCTGCTGCGCCTGGCGCTCCTCCACGTACCACTCGCCCAGCCGCAGCGGCCGCACGTCGAGCTGGAGCAGCTCGCCGCCGGTCAGCAGGGACGGCTCGGTGGTGGGCCGGCCCGGATAGGTGAGGGGCTTCTTCGCGGGCACGTCGCTCAGGCCCAGCGCCTCGAGGCTTCGGTCCTTCGTCGTCACGGTGACGCCCTCCGGGGGTGGTGTCGCGCGCATGCGGGCACAGCCTTTCACGCGAGAGGAACCTGGGCCTTCATCCGAGGTCTACCCGGCGTGGGACCCGGTCTCCCCGGCTGGGCGTGGTTGGCCTGAACCGGCACCGGGAATGATGTCGCCCCTATTGTATGGGCGAGGGCGAAATCGGTTACGGGGGAAGCGAGTTGGGGCTCATGAGGCAAAGCCTGGGACGGCTGGGACGGACCGGCCGCGGACCGGCGCATCCGCGCTATCGCATGTCCGTTCGCTGGTGGATCGCCGGACGCACCGTCCACGCCCTGCTGCTGATGACCCTGGGCGCGCTGGCCGTCCTCTCGGTCGTCGTGGCGGCGGCCTGGACGCTGACCGAGGACTCGCCGCGTTCGATGGCGGACCGTTTCTCCGACGGGGAGCGGCTCCTGGACCTCAGCCTCGGCGTGCTGCGCGCCTGCGTCGGCACCGACAGCCTCGACCCCGAACCGGACAGCACCGCCCACCAGCTCCTCGCCACGCTCGCCTCCGTGACCGGCGCGCTGGTGCCGGCGGTGCTGCTGGGCATCGCCCTGATCAAGCTGTTCGCGCTGCGGCCCTTCGTCTGGCGGCGGCGGGCCAGCATCTCGCACGCCTGGACCGCCGACTTCCCGGGCTACTCGCGGCGGCACGCGGACAGCGACCACGCCATCATCGCCGTCCGCTTCTACAACCGCTTCGACAATCTGTCGGTCGTCGACCTGCGGGCCCGCGCCCATCTGCGCTATCTGGAGCACTCCCCGCACGACGGCAGTCTCGTCATCTACAAGCAGTGGCTGAAGGTCCTGGACGCGCAGGGCGAGCCGGCCGACGAGCGGAGCTGGCTCGCGGTCGAGCGGGGGGCGCCCTTCACGGTCTGGATACCGGTCGAGGCGCCGGTGGCCGAACTGCCGTTCGGCCGGATCCAGGGCAAGGACCTGTCCCGCTCGTCCGGGGTGAAACTCCTCGTCCGGCTGACCGCGCGGACCGTCGGGCTCGGCACCGAGGTCGCCGACGAACGCTGGTTCGACCTGGAGGCCGGGGACTTCGAACTCGGCCGCTTCGTGCCGCTCCAGCCGGACCTGGGCAAGGACGTGTGGCAGTGGGACGGCTGGCCCGACTTCGACGGCCTGATCCACCCCGGTCCGGACGGCGACGAGCCTCCCGGCCGCCCCGCGCCCGACCCTTCCTGAACGGCGTCCGTCCGACGCGTGCGCTCCTTTGCGGCGTCCGTCCCCGCGCCCCGCTTCTTGAGCGGCGTGCGTCTACGCGCCCCGCTTCTTGAGCCAGGTCCGCCTACGCGTCCCGCTTCTTGAGCAGCGCGTAGCCGCCGGCGAGGGCCACGGCCACCCACAGCACCATGATGCCGAGGCCGCCCCAGGGGCCGTAGGGCGTGTCGTCGATGGGTGTCACCACCCGCAGGATCCTGCTGCCGGCCTGGTCGGGGAGGTAGCGGCCGACCTTCTTGGTCGCGGAGACGGCGCCCAGGATGTTGGAGATCAGGAAGAAGAACGGCATGAGGATGCCGAGCGAGAGCATCGGGGAGCGCAGCATCGCCGCGACGCCCATCGAGAAGACGGCGATGAGCGTCATGTAGAGCCCCCCGCCGATCACCGCGCGCAGCACCCCCGGATCGCCGATCGACGTCCTGTGCGTGCCGAGCGCCGCCTGGCCCACGAAGAACGTGATGAAGCTGGTGATCATTCCGACGATCAGGGCGAGGCCGGCCGCCACCGCGACCTTGCTGAACAGGAACGTGCCGCGCTGGGGGACCGCCGCGAGCGAGGTGCGGATCATGCCGGTGCTGTACTCGTTGCCGACGACGAGCACCCCGAACACGATCATCGCGAGCTGCCCGAGGGTCATGCCCGCGAAGCTGATGAACGTCGGGTCGAACGTGAGCCGGTCCTGCGGGCTCATGTTGTCGAACTCGTTGTTGGAGAGGAGCGAGATGAGCAGGCCCAGCGCGATCGTCACGACCGCCGCGAGGCTCAGCGTCCACACCGTGGACGAAACGGAACGGATCTTGGTCCACTCGGACCTGAGGACCTGGGTGGCCGCCATCGTCAGCCCTTCCTCCAGTCGCCGCCCCATTGAGGGGCGGGGGGCGTGTCCGGCGGGCTCGACGTGAGCTCCCGCTCCGGCGTGTCGGTGGAGTGCGCGTGGTACTCCACCGATTCCGCGGTCAGCCGCATGAAGGCCTCCTCCAGCGAGGCCTGCTGAGGGCTCAGCTCGTGCAGCACGATCTGGTGCTGCGCGGCCAGTTCCCCGAGGTGCTCCGGTTTCCCGTCGTCCACCTCGAGCGCCCCGCCGCTCGTCCGGACGACCGTGATCCCCGCGCTCTTCAGCACGTCGAGCAGCCGCTCGCGCTGCGGGGAGCGGACCCGGACGTACGAGCGCGAGTTCTGCCGGATGAAGTCGGCCATCGAGGTGTCGGCGAGCAGTCTGCCCTGGCCGATGACGACGAGGTGCTCGGCGGTCAGCGCCATCTCGCTCATGAGGTGCGAGGACACGAAGACCGTACGGCCCTGGGACGCGAGGGATTTCATCAGATTGCGGATCCAGTGGATGCCCTCGGGGTCGAGGCCGTTGACCGGCTCGTCGAACATCAGGATCCGCGGGTCGCCCAGCAGCGCGCCCGCGATGCCGAGCCGCTGGCCCATGCCCAGGGAGAACCCCTTCGCCTTCTTCCGGGCCACCGCGGTGAGGCCGACGGTGTCGAGGACCTCGTGCACCCGCGCCTTCGGGATGCCGTTGCTCTGGGCGAGGCACAGGAGGTGGTTGAAGGCGCTGCGGCCACCGTGCATCGCCTTCGCGTCCAGCAGGGCGCCGATGTACTTCAGCGGGTCCTTGAGCCGGTCGTAGTGCTGTCCGTCGATCCGTACGTCGCCCGCGGTGGGACGGTCGAGCCCGAGCAGCATCCGCATCGTCGTGGACTTCCCGGCGCCGTTGGGGCCGAGGAAGCCGGTCACGATGCCCGGTCTGACGGTGCAGGTGAGGTTGTTGACCGCCACCTTCTCGCCGTACCGCTTCGTCAGCCCCTCGAGCTCGATCATGCGGCCACGCTAAGACCGCCCCCAGGGGCCTGCCACCTGACATGACAAGGCCCGCGCCCTCGGGAGAGGGAACGGGCCCTGGTGTCGTGCTGTGCGGTTACCGGGACTGCTGCGCCGGAACCCCGCGGGAGATCGGCTCGTCCTCGGCCGGACCGGTGGCGGCGGCCACCGCGGCGCCCGTGAGCGTCGCGAGCATCTCGCGGACGTTCGTGAGCTGCGCGTTGATCGAGTCGCGGCGGTTGGTGAGGGCGGCCAGCTCGCGCTCGGATTCCGAACGGATGCGGTCGGCCTTGGCGTTCGCGTCGGCCACGATGTCCTCGGCCTGGCGCTGAGCCGTCTCCACCGTCTGGCGGGCGCGGCGCTCGGCGTCCGTGCGCAGCTTCTCCGCCTCCAGACGGAGCTGCTCCGCGCGGTGCTCGATCTCCGCGAGACGCTTCTCGGCCTTGGCCTGACGCGAGGCCAGGTCGCGCTCGGACTGCTCGCGGCGCTTGGCGAGGTTCGTCTCGAAGTCGGCGGCGGCCTGGGCGGCCTTGGCGCGGGTCTCCTCGAAGAGGGCGTCCGCCTCCTCACGCTTGGAAGCCGCGTCCTTCTGCGCCTCGGAACGGAGCTGGGAGGCTTCGCTCTTGGCCTTCTCGACGATCCGGACGCCCTCGTCCTCCGCCTTGGACTTGCGGTCCGCGGCGAACGACTCGGCGTCGTTGCGCACCTGCTGAGCGGCCGACTCGGCGAGCTCACGGTGCTGCTCGGACGCGCGACGGGCCTCCTCGCGCAGGTCCTTGGCCTCCTCCTCGGCGAGGCGGAGGATCTTCTCGACGCGGGCGCCCAGACCGGCGTACGACGGCTCGGCGTCGCTCACCTGGGCCTGGGCGTTCTGCGTTTCGAGATGGAGTTCCTCGATGCGCTTTTCGAGGGCGGTGATACGGGCCAGAGCGCTGTCACGGTCGGAGACGAGCTTCGAGATGCGTTCGTCCACCTGAGCGCGGTCGTATCCACGCCGCACAAGCTCGAAGCCGTAGGGGGAAGTGTCGCTCATGGGGTTCCTGTCGAATGAGACCGGTGAGGTGATAGGTGGAATCCTAGGGGGCAATGCGGTGTGTCATCGAGCGGATACGTGTTTGATCTGGAGAATGACACTCCTTTTGGGTGGCGGGCTGTCGGAAGGCTTGCCAGAACCTGTGACAAACCTCCCGGAAAGCACCTGAATCCGTGCTTCCCGCCAGGGCCTGTCCGCCGGACAGGCCCTCGGAGCCACCGCGTGTCCGGCACACGGGCTCCCGAAGCCACCACGCGTCCGGCACACAGGGCCTGGACGCCGCCGCCTGATCCGGACGACAGGCCCTAGCTCTCCGACGCCTTGCCGCCCGAACGGGCCGCCCCCGCGGCCGCCTTCACCCCGCCGTCCTTGGCGCCCCCAGGGGCCTCGAAAGACTCCAACGCCTCAAGGACGTCCTGGACACGGGAGATCTCCGTATTGATGTCCTCGCGCCGGCGGACCAGGACCTCCAGGTCGCGCTTGCCCTCCTCGACGGCGGCCTTCGCCTCCTGAATGGCCTCGGACCTGATCTTCTCCGCCTCGGTGACGAGCGAGGACTTCTTCTGCTCGGCCTCCTTGAGGAGCCCCTCGGCCTTGCGCACGGCCGCGATCCGGACCTTGCTCGCCTCGGAGTTCGCCTCCGCCACCAGGTCCTTGGCCTTCGCCTCGGCCTTCGCGAGCTGGTCCTCGGCGGCCTTGATGAGCGCGTCGCACCGGTCGCCCGCGTTCTTCATCGTCTCGGACGACTCACGCCGAGCCCGCTCGTGCAGATCCTCGATCTCGGACGTGACACGGTCGCGCAGCTCCTCCGCGCGCTCCCGGATCGCCGTGGCGTCCCGGCGCGCGCCGACCAGCAGCCCGTCCGCGTCCGCGCGGGACCGCTCCACCACCGTGTTGCCCTCGACGGTCGCCTCCGAGACGAGCCGCTCGGCCTCGCCACGCGCCACACCGACCATGGTGTCGGCCTGCGACTCGGCGTCCGCCGTCGTCTTCTGCGCGCTCTGCTGCGCTTCCGAGAGCAGCTTGTCCGCCTCGGACGCCGTCTCGGAGATGAGCGTGTCGACCTGCTCGGCCGCCTCGGAGCGCTTTTTGTTGGCTTCCTGGCGTGCCTCGTCCAGCAGGCGCTCGGACTCCTCGCGCGCCGCCGTCGTACGCCGCTCGCCCTCCTCCGTCGCCCGCACCTTGAAGCGCTCGGCCTCGGTACGGATCCGCTCGGAGTGCAGCTGAGCGGAACCGACCGCCTCGGAGGCCTCGGCGCGCAGCCGCTCCGCGTCACCGGTCGCGTCCGAGATGAGCTTCTCGGCCTTGGCCACGGACTCGGCGCGTACCCGCTCGGCCTCGGCCGCGGTCTCGATCCCGAGCCGCTCGGCCTCCGCCGCTGCCTCGGTGATGAGCGTGTCCACCTGCGCGGCCGCGTCCGAACGGATCCGGTTCGCGTCCTCCCGGGCGTCCGCACGGGTGCGCGCGGCGTCCTGGTCGGCGTTCGCGATGGCGTCCGACACCTCGGTCCGCACCCGCTGGGCGTGGTCGGAGGCGTCCGAGCGCATCCGCTCCGCCTCCGCGATCGCCTCGGCGACCGTGCGCTCCGCGAGCGCGCTCGCGGCCTCCCGCTCCTCGTTCGCCTCGCGCCGCATGCGCGCCGCGTCCTCGCCGGCCCGCTCGCGCTCGGCGTACGCGTCGGCGCGGACCCGGTCCGCCTCCTCCTGCGCCTCGGTGCGCGTACGGTCCGCCGCGTGCTCGGCGGCCGAGCGCAGCCCGGTGATCTCCTCCTGGGCCTGCTCCTGCAGCCCCGCCACCGAGTCCCGCACCTGCTGCGCGGTCTGCTCGGCGCTGGAGACCATCTCGGTCGCGCGCCGGTCGGCCTCCTCGACCAGCCGTACGGCCTCGGTCTGGGCCTCCTCGACCCGCTTGCGCGCGGACGCCAGCAGTTCCTCGCTCTGCTCGCGGGCCCGCTCGCGCTCCTGGTCGGCCTCCTGGCGCGCCGAACCGAGGGTCTCCTCGGCCTCGCGGCGGCGCCGGGCGGCCTCCTCCTGGGCGGCGGCCAGCGTCTCGGCACCCTCGGCCGCCAGACGCTCGGCGGCGGCCTGCGCCTCGCCGCGCACCCGGTCGGCGCTGTCCTGGGCCTCCGACTTGAGCCGCTCGGCCTCCGCCGCGGCGTCCGAACGCAGCCGTACGGCGACGGCCTCGCCCTCGGCACGGGACGCCGCGGCGTCCGCCGCGGCCTCGTCGCGCCGCCGGTCGGCCTCCGTCTCGGCCTGGGCCTGGAGCGTACGGATCCGCTCGGCGGACTCCGAACGCAGCCGGTCGATCTCCTCGGAAGCCTCGCGGCGGATCCGTTCGGCCTCCGCCCGCGCGTCGGTCAGCGCCTGCTCGGCGGCGGCCAGACGCTCCTCGGCCTCCGTGTGCTGCCGGACCAGCCCCTCGGCGGCCTCGGCCTGACGGGCCTCTATGGCCCGCTCGGTCTCCTCGCGCTGCCGCTCGGCGGCCCGCTCCGCGTCGGCCGCGATCGACTCGGCCTGCTCGACGGCGTCCTCGCGCTGCTTCTCGACCTCCGCGCGGGTCCGCTCCAGCGTCTCCTCGGCCTGCCGGCGCAGCGTCGTGGCGCGCTCGATGGCCTCGGTGCGGACCTTCTCGCTGTCCGCGGTGGCGGCCTGGCGCAGCTCGTCCGCGTCCGCCTTCGCCTTGCCGAGCAGCTCCTCGGCGGTCCGGGCGCCTTCCTCGATCTGCTGGACGGCCTCGCGCCGGGCCTCGGCGCGGATGCGCTCGCCCTCGGCGACCGCGTCCGAACGAAGCTGCTCCGCGTCCCCGCGCAGCCGCCGCGCCTCCTCCTGGAGCTCGACGGTCTTGGCGCGGTACTCCTTGGTGTCGTCCTTCGCCGTGCCCTTGAGCTGCTCGGCGATGTCGTGCGCCTCGGCGCGCAGCCGGTCGGCCTCGGTCTCGGCCTCGGTGCGGATCCGCTCGGCCTCCTCGGAGGCCGCCTTCGTGGTCCGCTTGGCGTCCTCGGACGCCTTGTCCAGGACGTCCTCGGCGGTACGGGCCGCCTTGGCGAGCTGGGAGGCGGTCTCCTCGGCGGTGAGGCTGCGGGCGCTCTCCTCGGCCTCCGCGACGATCGTCTCGGCCTTGCTGCGGGCGTCCGCGACGATCTGCTCGGCCTCGGACTTGGTGGTCTCGGCCTCCTGGTTGGCCTCGCCGACCAGCCGGGCGACCTGCTCCTTCGCGGTCCGGGTGCGCTGTTCGTTGACCGACTCGGCGTTCGCGATCGTCTTCGCCGCGGCGTCCTTGGCCTCGGTGAGGACCTTGTCCGCCTCGGTCTGGGCCTCGCGCAGGGCCGTCTCGGCGGCGCTCATCCGCTGCTCGGCGGCGCGGCTCAGCTCGCCGGCCTGACGGCGGGCGTTGTCCGACTCGCTCGCCGTGCTGCTGCGGAGCTGCTCGGCGTGGTCGGTGGCCTCCTGGGCCTGCGTCGAGGCGGCGTTCAGCAGCCGCTCGGCGTCCGTGCGGGCACGGCGCAGCAGCGCCTCGGCCTCCGCGCGGGCCGCCTCGGCGTCGGTGGTGAGCCGCTGGCGCGCCTCGGCGGCGACCCGCTCGGCCTCCGCGCGGGTGGCGGCGAGCGCCTGCTCGGCCTCGGCGCGCGACTCGTCCAGCAGCCTGCGGGCCTGGGACTCGGAGCGGGCGCGGAGCTGCTCCGCCCACGCCACGTTCTCGTTGACGTGCGACTCGACGGTCTGGCGGCGCTCCGCCAGCTCCTGGTCGAGCTGCTGGCGCCGGGTGACGGCCTCCTGGTGCAGCTCGGCCTGGAGCCGGGCGGAGTGCTCGGCGTGTTCCTGGAGGAGACGCTGGGTCTGCGCCCGTGCCTGGCTGATCTCGCGCTCGGCGTCGACGCGAAGCTGGTCGGCCTGCATCTGGGCATTACGGAGCAGCTGCTCGGCCTGATAGCCGATGTCGGACCCGTCGTAGGCAGGACGGGTCGCCAGACTGCGGCGCGCCTCGTGCAGCTTGGCGCGCAGCACCTCGACCTGATAGCCGCGGTCCTCGGCGTGCTGGACGGCCTTCTCCCGCTCGGTCTTCAGCCGTTCCATCTCGGCCTCGAACCGAGAGAGGTGGTCGACGTCAGCCGCCGGCTCTCGCTCCTGGCGTTCGTAGCCCCGCACTGCGCGGTCCCATCCGTCCCCTGGTCGCATGTAATTCCGAACGAGCACCGTTCTTCCGCCGAACGGGGCCCCCGGGGAATGGTGTCAGATCAACGGCGGAGCAAGGGCTGCCGCCCCGACGCTCGCCCCCCGAAACCTGGACCCCGGCCCTTGGTCCCGCTCACCGGAAGGTGCCAGGACCACGGCCGTCCCCCGCGAAAGGCGACGGCCGACCCCAACCCTACCGGCCCAGATATACGGAGGTCAGTGCTCAGGTGACTCAACCGCCGCCGAAGTGACCAGTTCTGTCAGTACGCCGTGGCAATCCTTGGGGTGCAGGAACGTGATCCGGGACCCCATGGATCCGGTCCGGGGCTGGTCGTAGAGCACCCGGACGCCCTTGGAGCGGATGTCGGCGGCGTCACCGTCGACGTCCGCGGTGCCGAAGGCGATGTGGTGCACGCCCTCGCCGTTCTTGGCCAGCCACTTGCCCACGGCCGAGTCCTCGCGGGTGGGTTCCAGCAGCTGGAGGTAGGAGGCGCCGCCGTCGGACGTCTCGTTGATCTTGAGCATGGCCTCTCGCACGCCCTGCTCCTCGTTGACCTCGGAGTGGAAGACTTCGAAGCCGTACGTCGCACGGTAGAACTCGACAGTCTTGTCGAGGTCGAAACAGGCGATCCCGATGTGGTCGATTCGCGTCAGCATGGAGTCAGTGCAGCGCTCCCGGCGTGGTTACGCAACGTGCGCGCGATCACACTGCGGGCCGGATGACGGGTGGCCTACCGCTCAGTACATTCTCAGTAAACCCTCGTTCACTCCTCGGCTGTGCAAGCCGGTAAGGGGATCGCACCTCATGTCTGGAACGAACAGCAACACCTCGGTGATCGTCGCGGGCGCCCGTACGCCCATGGGACGGCTGCTGGGCTCGCTGAAGTCCTTCTCCGGGGCCGACCTCGGTGGCTTCGCGATCAAGGCCGCCCTCGACCGCGCCGGCATCGGCGGCGACCAGGTGCAGTACGTGATCATGGGCCAGGTGCTCCAGGCCGGGGCAGGGCAGATCCCGGCGCGCCAGGCCGCCGTCAAGGCGGGCATCCCCATGAACGTCCCGGCGCTCACCATCAACAAGGTGTGCCTCTCAGGCCTGGACGCCATCGCCCTCGCGGACCAGCTCATCCGCGCCGGCGAGTTCGACATCGTGGTCGCCGGCGGCCAGGAGTCCATGACGAACGCGCCCCACCTGCTCCCGAAGTCCCGCGAGGGCTTCAAGTACGGCGCCATCGAGATGCTCGACGCCATGGCGTACGACGGTCTGACGGACGCCTTCGAGAACATCGCCATGGGCGAGTCGACGGAGAAGCACAACACCCGTCTCGGCATCCAGCGTCCGGTGCAGGACGAGATCGCCGCCCTGTCCCACCAGCGCGCGGCCGCCGCCCAGAAGAACGGCCTCTTCGAGGCGGAGATCACACCGATCGAGATCCCGCAGCGCAAGGGCGAGCCGGTCGTCTTCAGCAAGGACGAGGGCATCCGCGCCGAGACGACCGCCGAGTCGCTCGGCAGGCTGCGCCCCGCCTTCGCCAAGGACGGCACCATCACCGCGGGCAGCGCCTCCCAGATCTCGGACGGCGCGGCCGCCGTGGTCGTGATGAGCAAGGCCAAGGCGCTGGAGCTCGGCCTGGAGTGGATCGCGGAGATCGGCGCCCACGGCAACGTGGCCGGCCCGGACAACTCCCTGCAGTCGCAGCCCTCGAACGCGATCCTGCACGCCCTGAAGAAGGAGGGCCTGGAGGTCGGGGACCTCGACCTGATCGAGATCAACGAGGCCTTCGCGGCGGTCGCGGTCCAGTCAATGAAGGACCTCGGCGTGTCCACGGAAAAGGTGAACGTCAACGGCGGCGCCATCGCCCTCGGCCACCCGATCGGCATGTCCGGCGCCCGCCTGGTGCTGCACCTGGCCCTCGAACTGAAGCGGCGCGGCGGCGGCGTCGGCGCGGCCGCCCTGTGCGGCGGCGGCGGTCAGGGCGACGCCCTGATCGTGCGGGTTGCCAAGGCCTGACCCGCGTTCGTACGACCGACCTCTCGTGAACGGAGCTGTGATGCAGGACGTCTCCTCGCTGGTGACCCAGGCCAGGGAAGGACGGCCGCGGGCGGTGGCCCGGCTGATCTCCCTCGTGGAGGGCGCGGCACCGCAGCTCCGTGAGGTCATGGCCGCGCTGGCCCCGCTGGCCGGCAACGCGTACGTGGTGGGCCTCACCGGCTCGCCCGGTGTCGGCAAGTCGACCTCGACGTCGGCGCTGGTGACGGCCTACCGCCGGCAGGGCAAGCGGGTCGGCGTGCTGGCCGTCGACCCGTCCTCGCCGTTCTCCGGGGGCGCGCTCCTCGGCGACCGCGTCCGGATGTCCGACCACGCCTCGGACCCGGGCGTCTACATCCGCTCGATGGCCACGCGCGGGCACCTGGGCGGGCTGGCCTGGTCGGCCCCCCAGGCGATCCGCGTCCTGGACGCGGCGGGCTGCGACGTGATCCTGGTGGAGACGGTGGGCGTCGGCCAGTCGGAGGTGGAGATCGCCTCCCAGGCCGACACCTCCGTCGTCCTCCTCGCCCCCGGTATGGGCGACGGCATCCAGGCCGCCAAGGCGGGAATCCTGGAGATCGGCGACGTGTACGTCGTCAACAAGGCCGACCGTGACGGGGCCGACGCCACCGCCCGCGAGCTCAACCACATGCTCAGCCTCGGCGAGTCCCGCGGGCCGGGGGACTGGCGCCCGCCGATCGTCAAGACGGTCGCCGCGCGCGGCGAGGGCATCGACGAGGTCGTCGAGGCCCTGGAGAAGCACCGGGCCTGGATGGAGGAGCGTGGCGTCCTGGCCGAGCGCCGGCTCGCGCGGGCGTCCCAGGAGGTCGAGACGATCGCCGTCACCGCGCTGCGCCGCCGCATCGGGGATCTCCACGGCGACCGCCGCCTGAGCACCCTCGCGGAGCGCATCGTCGCCGGCGAACTCGACCCGTACGCGGCGGCGGACTCCCTGATCGAGGGCCTGAAGGAAGCCTGACCGGCCCCGGGCGGTACCGCTCCGGGTGCGGGGCGCGTGCGCCCCGCACCCGGGTGGAGCGGCGCGCCCCGGCGTGCTGAGGTGCGGCGCGGTGCGCCGTACACCGCCGCGTGCACCCGTCGGGACAGCGCGCCCCTTTCCGGGCAACTCGGCGCGGTGCGCCGGGGGATGCCCCGGGAGGTGGCGCGCCAGGGGAGCGGAGTGATCGCGGTGCTTTCGGGCGCGGTCGTGCCCGAGCGCGCCCGTCGGACGGCGGGCCGGCGCGCTGCGCCGCGACGCGCGCCCGCGGCCGGTGCCTCGCGCGGGGACCGGGGCGAGCGTCCCGGGCGGGGCGGTTCCGTTTCGGTGGCGCGGGAACCGGCGGCGCGGGAGCCGGCGGTGCGGTCGGGAAATGCCTGGCCGGGTCGTCGTGGGCGCTGTTACGTTGAGGGCATGTTCCTCCTCTTGGCGTAGGGCCGCTCGGGCCCGCGACGTGGACACGGCACCGTGGCTGTGGCGTCGCGGCACTCCGGCGACCCCTGTCCCGCCTCGGTGTTGAGGAACTCCACCCATGTCTGCGTCAGCCTCGCGGCCGTCCTACGCCGCGCTCTTCCGCCTGCCCCACGCCCGCCGCACCTTCGCGGCGGCCATGACCGGCCGTCTCTCGTACGGCGTCGTCTCCCTGGCCATGATGCTCACCACGACCCGCGCCACCGGGTCGTACGCCGTGGCCGGCACGGTCATGGCGCTGTTCGGCGCGACGAGCGTGTTCCTGTCGCCCGCGCGGGCGGCGCTGATCGACCGGCACGGCGCCCGCCGTGCCCTGATTCCGATGGCCTCGCTCTACGCGGGCCTGCTCACGGCCTTCGCGGTCACCGCCTGGCGCCCCGGCGCTCCCGTGCCGGTGATCGGCGCGCTCGCGGTCGCCGCGGGTGCCTGCACGCCGCCACTCGGGCCCACGATGCGCGCCGTGTGGGGCGAAGTGGTCCGGGACGAACGGCTGTTGCAGCGTGCCTACAGCCTGGACGGCGTGGTGGAGGAGATCCTCTTCGTCTCCGGTCCGCTGGTCGTCGGCGCGGTCGTGCGGACGGCGCCGCCCGCCGCCGCGGTCGCGCTCAGCGCCCTGCTGGTGTGGTCGGGAACCCTGGCCTTCGTCCTGTCCCCGCTCGTGGCGGGCGTCCGTCCGCCCGCGGCGCGAACGGCACGCGGCGGGCACGGTGGGCGAAGCGGCCGGGCCCTGGGGCGGGTCCTGGCCCGGCCCGTCGTCGTGGCGTCGGGCGTCGGTCTCTCCCTCGGCGCGGTCGACCTCCTGGTCATGGCGTTCGCCGAGCGGCACCATCACGGCGCGGGTGTGGCGGCCTGGGTGCTCGCCGCGCTGTCGCTGGGCAGCGCCCTGGGCGGTCTGCTGAACGGCGCGGTCGACTGGCGCGCGGCCCCGGGCGTTCGGCTGCCGCTGCTGGCCGGCGCGCTCGGCCTCGCCCTGCTCGGCGCGGGGTTCGCCCAGAGCCTCGGGGCGCTGGCCGTGGCCGTCGCCTGTGCCGGTTTCTTCGTCGCCCCGGCCCTGACGACGTCGTATCTGATGGCCGACGCGGCGGCCCCGCCGGGCTTTCGCACTCAGGCCGGCGCGTGGGTCAACACCGCGGTGAACGCCGGGAGTTCGGTGGGCACCGCCGGTGCCGGCCTGCTGGTGGGCCGGCTGCCGCTGGGGCTGTGCTTCGCGGTCTCGGGCGCGGCCGCGATGGCGGCGGCCCTGGCCTCGGTGCGGAGCGCACGGACCCCGCGTCCGGGTGCGGACGCGGGGAACCGTGTGGCCGGCGGCGCGCGGCCCGAGGTGACGGACGGCGCGCGACTGCCCGGCTGAGGACTTCCGTCGGGACCGGGCCGCGGAGGCGGCGCCCGGTCCTACGGCTTGCCGCGCTGCCCCAGCAGGTGCTCGGCGATCGGGCGCAGCGACTTGTGCAGGTCCTCGAGCGCCTCGGGTGACAGCAGGTCGATGAAGTGCCGCCGCACGGACGCCACATGATGCGGCGAGACCTTCTTCATGGTCTCCATGCCGTGCTCGGTGAGGACCGCGTACAGCCCCCGGCGGTCGGACTCGCAGTTCTCCCGGCGCACCAGGTCCGCGTTCTCCATACGCGTGATCTGGTGCGAGAGTCGGCTCTTGGACTGGAGGGTGGCGGACGCCAGGTCGCTCATCCGCAGGCGTACGCCCTCCGACTCGGAGAGGTTCACCAGGATCTCGTAGTCGTTCATCGTCAGCCCGAACGGCTGCAGGTCCCTCTCAAGCTGGTACGTCAACAGCCTGTTGACCTCCAGGTGGGTGCGCCAGGCGCACTGCTCCGCATCGGTCAGCCAGCGTGTGGCCGTCTCGGTCTCCATAAATGAAGTCTACCTAAAATGTTGAAATGCGAACTAGTGAGGGGTTGTGTGACCGTGCGCACGTGTTCGACGTGCGTTCGACGTCACACTCCGCAGACTACCGCTCACAGCCCGAAGCGACGCTGGAGGTCCCCGAGCTGTCCGGGAAGGCGCGGTGCCCCGGCCTGCTGCCCGTGCTGACCGGGCGCCCCTCCCGCGCCGGGCACTCCGGCCTGGTGCGGGACCGCCCCCGTGGCCTGCTCGGCCATCAGGATCTCGGTGGACTGGAGCAGCACCGTGCCCGCCCCCACGAACTCGAACTGGTGCTCCTCGCCGGAGGCCCCTCCGAGGCCCGTCATCGCACGTAGACCGCCCATCACGCCTGTCATGTACCCGTGGTCGTAGTGGTGGCAGGGGGAGGGGCAGTCGGCCCAGCCGACGAGGGCCTGCGGGTCCACCCGGATCGGGGGTTCCATGAACACCACCGGACCGTTGGACGCGGCCACGAACTTGCCGGTTCCGATCAGTGTCAGAAAGCCCGGCACGATCGACTGCTTGAGCGCGAGACTTGGCTGAAAAGCGAGCAAGTTGCCGGAGCGAATGGTCAGGTTGCCTTCGTCGAGGTCGTACGAATTCACGTCGAAGGCCCGGTCGGCGAGCAGCATCTTGCCCGAGCCCTGCGCCACGACCCAGTCGCTCGCGTGCAGTGGCGAATGGAACGACGTACGGACAAGACGGTCAAGTCGGCCGTGCCCGATGCCGTTGAACTCCATCGATCCGTAGTAGGCGATCATCTTGCCCTTCTGCAGGAACCACTCACTCCCTTTGAGTTCCACGCAGAAGGTGTAGCTGTTGACGTTGTCGTCGACCGGCAGCGACATCGGATCGTGGATCACCGGACCGCCGGGGGCTCCGTACCCGCTCACAACTTCTCCTCCGAGGCCTGGACGTACACCGAACCGCTGCCGCTCAACTCCAGCTGGAACGCCTCGCCCGAACCGCGTCCCACCATGTCGCGCCAGCCCAGCGCCGTGGACAGTTTGTTGCGCACGTCGCCGTGGTGCGCCACGTACGCCTGCGGGTCGACGTGCACCGTCCGCTGCGGGGTGATCGGGACCTCGAAGACACCGCCGTGCGCCATGACGGCCACGGCCCCGTGCCCCTTGAGCGTGGTCGTGAAGAGCCCCTGACCCGTCACCTGACCCCGCACCATGCCCATGACGCCGCCCTGCGAGCCCAGGAACATCGTGCCCTGCTGCAACGTGCCGTCGAAGGCCAGCAGCCGGTCCGCCTCCACGTACAACGTGTCACCCGTGAGGCTGATCACGTGGACGTGGTGGCCGCCGTGCCCGAAGAGCACCGTGCCCGAACCCTCCACGGTCATGAGGGGGGTCGCCTCGTTGGCCAGGCGGCGGCCGATCATCGACATCACCCCGCCCTGCCCGCCCTGGATGTTCGGGGTGAACGACACCTCACCCTTGTATGCGAGCATCGCCCCGCGCTGGCTGAACAGCCGCTGCCCCGGCAGGACCGTCGCCTCGACCATCTTCGAGTTCACCTCGCGGAACGCCATCTCACACATCCCCCGCGATCGTGTTGCGTTCACTGGGCTGGACGTAGACCAGCCCGTCGCCCTCGAAGCGCATCTGGAACGCCTCGCCGCCGCCCTCGCCGAGGAACGTGCGGAACGTCACACCGGACTGCAGCGACTGCCGCACATTGCCCTGGTGCGCGATGTAGGCCCCCGGGTCGACCGTCAGCGGGTACTGCGCGCTGACCCGCAGCACCACCGCGGGCCCGTCCGACGTGATCGCCGCCTGGCCGTGGCCCTCGACGGTGGTCGTGAACAGACCGTTGCCCTGCGAGGCGCCGCGCAGCCCCGTGAACGTCGTGCCCGTGCGCAGGCCCGTGTCCGTGGCGAGCAGATTGCTCGACTCCACGTACAGCTTGTCCCCCTGAAGGGCCACCAGATTGATCTCCGAGGCCCGGTCGGCGAACCAGCAGGTGCCGTGCCCCTTCACCTCCATCACCGTCATCTGTTCGCCGGTGAGGCGCCGGGTCACCATCCCCCGGAGTCCCTCACCGCCCCCGCTCAGCTTCTTGAAGGCCATCTGGCCGTCGTACGCGACCATGGAGCCGTTCTTCGCCTTCACGGCGTCCCCGGTCATGTCGACGGCCAGCACCTTGCTGCCCTGAAGTCGAAACATCGCCACGCTGTGAAGGTAGCCGCACGGCCGGAGCACCGACAGAGCCCCCGGGTGGATCCCGTCCCTGATCCGCCCCCTAGGGCGTGTCCGCAAAGTCCCGTCTGCCCGGCGACGCCTGGCACGCACTCTCGCCGCACCGGCCCCAGACCCGAGTACATCCAGTACGCAGGCCTGGGGCCGGCACGCCGAGAGCACGCACCAGACGCCGCCGGGCCCGCCCTCCGGGCGGACGACGCGACTTTGCGGACACGCCCTAGGGGTGAGCCGTCCGGCGCCGTCGGGGCCCCCGGACCCGGGATCGCGTCCGCCGGATGCCACAATGGCCGGGACGCTTGTGCTTGCGTTCACAAGGAAGCGTTCCCCCGACAGCGAATCCCACCGAAGGTGACCCGTGGACATAAAGACCGCCACCGCACTCCGCCGGCTCCGCCTGGTCTCGGCCCCCGAGGCCGTTTCCTTCCTGCTGCTGCTCGTCTGCTCGGTGCTGAAGCGGACCACGGACTTCGACGCCGTGCCCGTGATGGGCAGGGTCCACGCTGTTCTTTTCGTTCTGTACGTGGTCTTCTGGGCGTTCGCCTGGTATCGCGCCCGGTGGAGCGTCGGCACCGCGGCTCTCTACTTCGCCCTCTCCGTCCTGCCCGCCGGCGGCTTCTTCGCCGAGCGCAAGCTCAAGCGGGAGGCCGAGGACGCGGTCGTCGCCTCCCGCGCCTTCGCGGAAGGGGCCGTGAAGGCATGATCGTCGCCTTCTCCGTGACACCGCTGGGCGTCGGCGAGGACGTGGGGGAGTACGTCGCCGACGCCGTCCGCGTGGTCCGCGAGTCGGGCCTGCCCCACCGCACCGACGCGATGTTCACCTCGATCGAGGGCGAGTGGGACGAGGTGATGGCCGTCGTCAAGCGTGCCGTCGCCGTCGTCGAGGAGCGCGCGCCCCGCGTCTCGGTCGTCCTCAAGGCGGACATCCGCCCCGGCGTGACGGACGGCCTCACCTCGAAGGTGGAGACGGTGGAGCGGCACCTGTCGGCATGACCCCGGGGCGCGGCCCCGTACCCGGAACCCCGGTCCACCGGACCGGGGTTCTTTCATGCCCGGACGGTGACGGTGAGAGAGGTGACGGAACCTCAGGGACCGAAGACCACCCGCCCGCCCGCCGCCGCACCCCTTCGGCCCCGCCCCGCTCGACGTGCCGCGAAAACTCCACTTATGTGTGGGTACCAGCCACCACGATCACCGGACGCGTTGAACCACGGGAGGGCGATGTGCGGCCCGCGGGCTACGACTACGACACCTACAGCCGTCTCGCCGGACCCCTGACCGAGCCGTCCGGCACCGGCTACCGGGTGCAGTACACCAAGCTCCTGTCGCGCGAGCCGCGCCGAATAAGCGCCATCCTGCTGACGATCCTCGCCCCGGTCCTCACCGGCGCGCTTCTCGTCTACCTCGTGTGGCCCACCCACTGGGCGGGACGCGAGGGCGGCGCGCCCTGGCTGACCGCCCTCGACACCACGATGCTCGTCGCCATCGGCCTGATCGAACTCTTCATGGTCGTCAACGTCATGAGCATCGCCCACGCGGCGATGGCCGCCCGCGACCCCGTGCCCGTCCGTCCCGCGCACGGGACCCGGGTCGCCTTCCTCACCACCTACGTCCCGGGAAAGGAACCCCTCGCCACGGTCCGCGCCACCCTCGAAGCCGCCGCCGGGCTCACCCACACCGGCCCCCTCGACGTCTGGCTGCTCGACGAGGGCGACGACGACCAGGCCAGAGCCCTCTGCGCCGAACTCGGCGTCCGGCACTTCACGCGGTTCGGCGTGCCCGAGTGGAACCGCCCCGAGGGCAGCCACAAGGCCCGCACCAAACACGGCAACTACAACGCGTGGCTCGACCTCTACGGGCACGCCTACGATTTCTTCGCCTCCGTCGACACCGACCATGTCCCGCTGCCCGGATTCCTCGAGCGGATGATGGGCTACTTCCGGGACCCCGACGTCGCGTTCGTCGTCGGCCCCCAGGTGTACGGGAACTACGAGAACCCCGTCACCAAGGCCGCCGAGTCCCAGCAGTTCCTCTTCCACGCCCTCATCCAGCGCGCCGGGAACCGCTACGGCTCACCCATGTTCGTCGGCACCAACAACGTCGTCCGGATCGCCGCGCTCAAGCAGGTCGGCGGGCTGTACGACTCCATCACCGAGGACATGGCCACCGGGTTCGAGGTGCACCGGCACCGCAACCCCCGCACGGGCCGGCACTGGCGGTCCGTCTACACCCCGGACGTGCTCGCCGTCGGCGAGGGCCCCTCCACCTGGACCGACTTCTTCACCCAGCAGGCGCGCTGGTCCCGCGGCACCTACGAGACCCTGATCAAGCAGTACGGGACGGCGCTGTTCACCATGCCCCCCGGCCGGCTCCTCTCGTACACGCTGATGCTCCTCTACTACCCGATGACGGCCGTCAACTGGCTCCTGGGCATGCTGAGCTGCTTCCTGTTCCTGTGGTTCGGGGCGTCCGGGACACAGGTCACCGCGTCCGTGTGGCTGATGCTCTACGGCGACGCCGCCGCCCTGCAGATCTGTCTCTACCTGTGGAACCGGCGGCACAACGTCTCGCCGCACGAACCCGAGGGATCCGGCGGCCTGGCCGGCATGGCGATGTCGGCCCTGTCGGCCCCCGTCTATCTGAAGGCGCTGGGCGAGGCGATCGTCCGGCGTCCCAGCCGCTTCGTCGTCACCCCGAAGGGCCAGGACGCGAGCCCCGACCGGCTCGCGACCTTCCGCGTCCACCTCGGCTGGGCCGCGCTGCTCGCCGTCTCGCTCGGCGCCTCGGCCGTCCTCGGCCACACCCACACGGCCATGCGGACCTGGGCGCTGCTGGCCATGGGCATCTCCCTCGCCCCGGTCGCGGTCTGGATCCGCACCCGCGTCGGGGAACGCCGCCCCCGGCCCCCGGCGCCCGCTCCCGTCCGCGTTCCCGACAGCCGGGAATCGCCGGCGGCCACGCCCGTCACGGTCACCGGCTCCACGACAGGAGGCACCTAGGCCATGGCCCACCGGCCCTCGAAGAAGACGAGGAAGACGCTGCTCGGTGTCACGGGCATCGCCGTCCTCGCGGCACTCAACGCCCCGGCCGCGCTCGGCTTCGCCGGTGAGACGTACCACGAGTACAAGATCTCCCGGCCCGCCTACACGGCGAAGTACGGCTCCTGGAGCAGTGTCGACATCCCCGCGCGGTACCGCACCAACGCGATCCACGCGGCCCTGCTGCACACCGGGAAGGTGCTCATCGTCGCCGGGTCGGGCAACGAGCAGAAGAAGTTCGACCGGGGGACCTTCGACACGGTCCTGTGGGATCCGAGGACGGACACCTTCAAGAAGATCCCCACGCCGGACGACTTCTTCTGCTCCGGACACGCCCAGCTCCCCGACGGCAGGCTGCTCGTGGCCGGCGGCACCGCCCGCTACGAGAAGCTGGACGGCGAGGTCGAACGGGCCGGCGGCGGCATGCGCGTGAAGAACGAGAACCCCGACAAGACGATCGTCCTCAAGAAGGGCACCGTCTTCCGCTCACCCGCCGGTGTCGACTACGCCAGCAGATTCGACGTGACGGTCCCCAGGGCCGGACGGAACCAGATCATCACCTACGACCGCAACGGCGCCATGCGGCCCTGGCGGACCGAGGTCACCGCCGGAGAGGCCCGCGTCTTCGTCGAGGCCGAGGAGAAGGGACCGGGGTCCGTCACCGACCGGCAGGCCCAGTACGAGATCGTCGGCCTGCGCGGCGAGGACGCGTACAACACGTACGGCCTCTCGGAGAGGATCACTCTGCGGAAGCAGGACTTCCAGGGCATCAGGGCCGCCTACGAGTTCGACCCGAAGGCCGAGCGGTACGTCCCCGTCGACCCGATGGACAAGGCCCGCTGGTACCCGACCCTCGTGGGGCTCGACGACGGACGCGTCCTCGCCGTCTCCGGCCTCGACGACGTCGGGGTCATCGACCCGGGCGACACCGAGATCTACGACCCGGTGACGAAGAAGTGGGGCCCCGGACCCCACCGCTACTTCCCCACCTACCCGGCCCTCTTCCTCACCCAGGGCGGCAAACTGTTCTACCCGGCCTCCAACGCCGGGTACGGACCCGCCGACCAGGGCCGCGAGCCGGGCCTGTGGGACCCGCGGACCAACACCTTCCAGAAGGTGCCCGGCCTGCGGGACGCCGACCGGACGGAGACCTCCGCGTCGGTCCTGCTCCCGCCCGCCCAGGACCAGAAGGTGATGATCCTCGGCGGCGGAGGCGTCGGCGAGTCCCGGAAGTCCACCGCCCGCACCGCCGTCGTCGACCTCAAGAAGGACAGCCCGGTCTTCGAGGACGGCCCCGACCTGCCCCAGGGCACCCGCTATCTGAACAGCGTGATCATGCCGGACGACACCGTCTTCACCACCAACGGCTCCCGGGACTACCGCGGCCGCGGCGCCAGCAACATCCTCAAGGCGCAGTTCTACGATCCCCGCACCAACACCTTCCGCGAGGCCGCGTCCCCGCGCGTGGGCCGCAACTACCACTCCGAGGCGCTGCTCCTGCCCGACGGCCGTGTCGCCACCTTCGGCTCGGACCCGCTCTTCGACGACCAGCGGAACACGAAGCTGGGCCACTTCGAACAGCGCATGGAGGTCTTCACGCCGCCGGCCCTGCACCGCGACGGCGCGATCCGCCCGGTGCTGGGGCGCGGCCCCGAGGAACTCGACGCGCACCACCGGGCGACCTTCGCCACCAACCACCCCGAACGGATCGTCAAGGCCCGGCTGATGCGGCCGAGCGCCGTCACCCACACCACGGACGTCGAACAGCGGTCCATCGAACTGGGGCTGACGAAGACGGCGGAGTCGGTCACCGTCGACGTACCGACGGACCCGGCGCTGGTGCCGCCGGGCTGGTACATGCTCTTCGTGACGGACGCGCGGGGCACGCCGTCCGAGGCGAAGTGGATCCACGTCAGGTGACGCCGTGCGCCCGGCGCGGGACCGTCGCGGCCGTCAGCCGGTGGAGCCGCGCGTCAGCCCCAGGGCGTACTCCGGCCACCACCGGCCGGCCGCCGGTCCGCCCCCGCACTCCCCGTCCGACTCGCCGGGCCGCTTGATCCACAGGTAGGCGTCGAGGACGGGCTCGCCGGTGACCGTGGTCGGCGGTGTGCCCAGCGCCCGGCCCGGCGGGTTGCACCACACCCCCTCCAGCGGGCCGTTGCCGTTGCGGCTGGTGTCGACGACGAAGTGCTTGCCGCCGAGCCTTGCGGAGAGACGGACGCCGTACTCCCTGCTGACCTTGTCCGTCTGGAAGTTGGACACGTTGAGCGCGAAACCGTCGGCGTGCGCGATGCCCGCGCGTTCCAGCGGCCCGACCAGCTTCTCGGCGTCGGGGATCCAGGACGGGTTCCCGGCGTCCAGGTACACCTTGGTGCGCGGCCGGCCCTTCAGCCGGACGACCGCCTCGCTCAGCAGCCGCTCGCGCTCGTCGTGGTACTCGGCGGGCGTGCAGCCGTCCACGATGTGGGCGACCGCGTCCGGCTCCAGGACCACCAGGGCCCGGCCGCCACCGAGGGCGTCGGCGAACGCGCCGATCCACCGGCGGTAGGCGTCCGCGTCCGCCGCTCCGCCCGCCGAGTGCTGGCCGCAGTCCCGGTGCGGGATGTCGTACGCGACGAAGAGCGCCGTCCGCCCTTCCCGGGCCGCGGACGCGGTCGCCGACCGGACCGCCGGACCCGGGTCGAGCTCGCCCGCCGGCCACAGGGCGACGGGCTCGTCCGCGATCCGTTCCAGCAGCGTGGCGTCCTCGGCCCGGCCCTGCCGACGCCACAGCTCGATCTGCCGGGACGCCGGGCCCCGCGGGTCGACCCAGAAGGGAGAGCGGGCGGCCGGGCCCGACCGCTGCGAGGCGCCACCGGTGACCGGGACCCGGCCGGCCTCGGGCGCGGGCGTGCAGCCCGCCGAGAGCGCGAGCACCGCGAGGACCGCGAGGGCGTGGATCAGCCGGGGCATGCTGCTCCCTTGCGCGAAGGTGACGACCGGTCACCAATCGTGGCACAACGGGTCATTACGGCGGGGGAGGCCGCGTGGCGCGGTGGGACACCCACGACACCGGTCCTGCCGGGGTCCTTCCCTCAGTCGCCGCCCGAGGCCAGCGCGATCCCGAGCGGAGTCCGCTCGTACAGCACCTGGTGCCCGTACCGGCGCGAGACCAGCAGGCCCGCGTCGCGCAGGGCGGTGAGATGCGCGGAGACCGACGACGGAGCGAGACGCAGCCGGTGCGCGAGCGAGGTCGTCCCGGCCGGTTCGTCGAGCGCGCTGAGCACGCCGGCCCGGCCGCGCCCGAGGAGTCGTACGAGCGCCTCGGGGGTACGGTCCGCCGGCTCGGTCCACAGGCCGCCGATGCCGCGCGCGGGGTAGACGAGCGTCGCCTGCCACGGAGGCTCGAAGCCGCTGATCACGTCCGGCCAGGAGAACACGCTCGGCATGAGGACCAGACCCTGGCCGGCCAGGTGCCGTTCGTGCCGGCCCCCGACCTCGACGGTCAGCGTGTGCGAGCGCCAGCCGAAACGCCGGTCGATCTCCGGCAGGAGCCCGCCGAGGCCGACCTCGGCGAGCCGCCGCGAGTGGAAGGCGACGTCGGCGTCCAGCAGGGCGCGCAGCCGCGGCCAGTCCGGTTCGACGAGGGTGTGCCAGGCCCGTTCCAGCAGGTCCGTCAGATCCCGCACCATGCGGGCCGGGTCGGCCAGCATGGCCCGGCCGCGCGGCGAGGCCAGGGCGCCCGGGGTGTCGGCGAGCGACCGCGCGCTCTCCTCGCGGGCCACGTCCGGGTCGGCCGCGCGGATGGCGGCGATCTCCTCCTCGAAACTCGCCGCCGGGCCCAGCGGGGGCGGTCCGAGCCAGTCGGGGGAGTAGCCGCGCTGCGGCATCAGCAGCCACAGCGGGGTGAGGTCGAGTCCGGCGGCCGCCGCGCGCATGCGGCGCAGCCAGGGTGCGTGATAGCCGTGCCGCGCGGGCCGGTTGAGCGTGCGGACCGCCTCCTGCGTCTCCCACAGCGGCGACACCGCGAACCGGCAGTTGAGGAGGTCGTCCTCCCCGAAGTGCAGCAGTGACGGCATGAACGACCCCAGAAGATTCGGCTGACGCCGAAACTTTACGCGGCCGGAGCGGGGCCGGGCACGCTGTCGCCCATGCCGGAAGCAGAGACGAAGGGCACGACGACCGTGCCCACCGCGGCGCGGGCCGCCGAGGGGAACATGGCGCTGCCCGCCACGGGGAACCCCACCACACCGACGGAGGGCGCCGCGGAGAAGTCCGCCGGGCCCGCCCCGGAGGGCGCCGCCGGGCCGGTGACGCCCCCGGCGGAGAGCGACCCGGAGACGGGACCCGCGCGGACCGGATACGGTCCCGTGTTCGCCGTGCCCGAGTTCCGCGCCGTCTTCGTGGCACACGCGTTCTCGCTGCTCGGGCTCGTCGTCAGCGAGATCGCGCTCTCCGTCCTCGTCTACGGGCTGACGGGCTCCCCGCTGCTCAGCGCCCTGACCTTCGCGCTCGGCTTTCTGCCCTACCTGATCGGCGGGACCCTGCTCGCGGGCGTCGCGGACCGCTTCCCGGCCCGCCGGGTCCTGGTCGTGTGCGATCTGGTGTGCGCGGGCTGCGTGGCCGTCATGGTGCTGCCGGGCGCGCCCGTCGCGGTGCTGCTCGTGATGCGGGCCGAGCTCGCCCTGGTCGCCCCGCTCTTCCAGGGGACGCGGACGGCGACCCTCGCGGACGTCCTCGGCGACGGGGAACTGTTCGTGCTCGGCCGCTCCCTGCTGCGGATCCTGTCGCAGAGCGCGCTGCTCGCCGGCTTCGGGGCCGGCGGCCTGCTGCTCACCGTCGTCTCCCCGCGCCACGCGCTCCTCGTCACGGTGTGCACCTTCCTCGCCTCGGCGGTCCTGCTGCGCTTCGGCACCCGCCGGCGGCCCGCACGGGCGGACCGGGGGCAGGCGCTCGTGCGCGACTCCCTGCGCGGTGCCCGGCAGGTGCTGGCCGACCGGCGGATCCTCGTGCTGCTCCTGCTGTTCTGGGTGCCGTCGATGTTCGTGGTCGCGCCGGAGGCACTGGCGGCGCCGTACGCGGAGGGGCTCGGGGCCGGTACGGCCGGGCTGGGCCTGCTGATGTGCGCGCTGCCCGTCGGCACGATCGCGGGGGAGCTGTTCGCCGGTTCGCGGCTGCGGCCGGCGACGCGGGGCCGGCTCACGCTCCCGCTGGTCTGCGTCACGCTGCTGCCCTACGCCGCGTACGCGCTGCGGCCCGGTCTCGGCTGGACGCTGGTCCTGCTGGTGCTCGCGGGCGCCGGATCCGCGTACACCCTCGGCCTGGACCAGTGGTTCGTGCGGGCGGTGCCGGACGAACTGCTCGGGCGGGCCATGACGTTGAACACGGCCGGGCTGATGACCCTCCAGGGCGTGGGGATGGCCCTGTCGGGCGTGGTGGCGGAGTTCGCCGGCGTACGGGCGACGATCGTGGGCGCGGGCGTTCTGGGCACCGCGGCCTGCACGGCCCTGGCGATGGCGGCCCGGCGTGCCGAACAGACCGCGGCGCGAAGCGAGTAGAGCACCGGGGCGACCGGCGGGGCCGGGCGGGGAAGGCGCGGGGAACCGTCACCGGAAGGTGTCCCGGACGGGCCCCGCACCCCTTCTCGGCGGGGGCCCATACCGAAAAGCGAGACAGGGCTGACCACGATGTGACCGGCCGGTAAGGTCGTCGGCGTGCCGAAGCCGCTCAGCCTTGCCTTCGATCCCATCGCCCGCGCCGACGAACACTGGCGCGAGCGCTGGGGTGCCGTGCCGTCCATGTCCGCGATCACCTCGATCATGCGCGCGCACCAGATCCTGCTCGCCGAGGTGGACGGGGTCGTCAAGCCGTACGGGCTGACCTTCGCGCGCTACGAGGCGCTGGTGCTCCTCACCTTCTCCAAGGCGGGCGAGCTGCCGATGTCCAAGATCGGCGAGCGGCTCATGGTGCATCCGACGTCCGTCACGAACACGGTGGACCGGCTGGTGCGGTCCGGGCTCGTCGACAAGCGGCCGAACCCGAACGACGGCCGGGGCACCCTCGCCTCCATCACGGACAAGGGCCGTGAGGTCTGCGACGCGGCCACCCGGGATCTGATGGCGATGGACTTCGGGCTCGGGGTCTACGACGCCGAGGAGTGCGGGGAGATCTTCGCGATGCTGCGGCCGCTGCGCGTCGCCGCCCGCGACTTCGACGAGGCGTAGCAACCGGCGGGCCGGCCGCGGGGGCACGGCATCGGCGTCGGGCGGGCCGCGAGGAGGACGGCCTCGGTGACGGGCGCGGGAAGCCCGGGGCGACGTGGCGTGGGGGCGCGTGAAGATCAGCCGAAAAGGGTGGTTACCCTCGTGCCATGAAGAAGAGCGTGTTGACCCGGTACCGCGTCATGGCCTACGTCACCGGTGTGCTGCTGGTTCTGCTGTGCCTCAGCATGATCGCCAAGTACGCCATGGGCCTCGACGGAGCCGCGGACTTCACCCGTGTCGTCGCGATCGCGCACGGCTGGCTGTACGTCGTCTACCTGATCTTCGCCTTCGACCTGGGCTCCAAGGCGAAGTGGCCGGTCGGCAAGCAGCTGTGGGTGCTGCTGGCGGGCACGATCCCCACGGCCGCCTTCTTCGTGGAGCGCCGCATCAGCCACGAGCTGGAGTCCAAGGTCGCGGAGAGCACTCCCGCGGTCGCCGAAGCCTGATCGAAACCGCCGTACGGGACCGTACGGCGGTTTGCCATCGACATTTACTAGGACGTCCTAGTAAATTCGAGGGTATGGACGCTCACGCCATCGAGGAAGGCCGCCGACGCTGGCAGGCCCGTTACGACGCGTCGCGCAAGCGCGACGCCGACTTCACCACGCTCTCGGGTGATCCCGTGGAGCCGGTGTACGGTCCCCGGCCCGGGGACAACTATGAGGGCTTCGAGCAGATCGGCTGGCCCGGGGAGTACCCGTTCACCCGCGGGCTGTACGCGACCGGCTACCGGGGCCGTACGTGGACCATCCGGCAGTTCGCGGGGTTCGGCAACGCCGAGCAGACCAACGAGCGCTACAAGAAGATCCTCGCCAACGGCGGCGGGGGCCTCTCCGTGGCCTTCGACATGCCCACGCTGATGGGCCGTGACTCGGACGACGCCCGTTCGCTCGGCGAGGTCGGGCACTGCGGTGTCGCGATCGACTCCGCCGCCGACATGGAGGTCCTCTTCCAGGACATCCCGCTCGGTGACGTCACCACGTCGATGACGATCAGCGGTCCCGCCGTGCCGGTCTTCTGCATGTACCTGGTCGCCGCCGAGCGCCAGGGCATCGACCCCGCCGTGCTGAACGGCACGCTCCAGACCGACATCTTCAAGGAGTACATCGCGCAGAAGGAGTGGCTCTTCCAGCCCGAGCCGCACCTGCGCCTCATCGGCGACCTGATGGAGCACTGCGCGGAGAAGATCCCCGCGTACAAGCCGCTGTCCGTCTCCGGGTACCACATCCGGGAGGCCGGCTCCACGGCCGCGCAGGAGCTCGCCTACACGCTGGCGGACGGCTTCGGCTACGTGGAACTGGGGCTGTCCCGCGGGCTCGACGTCAACGTCTTCGCCCCCGGTCTGTCGTTCTTCTTCGACGCGCACGTCGACTTCTTCGAGGAGATCGCCAAGTTCCGCGCGGCCCGCCGGATCTGGGCGCGCTGGATGCGGGACGTGTACGGCGCCACCTCCGAGAAGGCGCAGTGGCTGCGCTTCCACACGCAGACCGCCGGCGTCTCGCTGACGGCCCAGCAGCCGTACAACAACGTGGTGCGCACCGCCGTGGAGGCACTCGCGGCGGTCCTCGGCGGTACGAACTCGCTGCACACCAACGCGCTGGACGAGACGCTCGCGCTGCCCTCCGAGCAGGCCGCGGAGATCGCCCTGCGGACGCAGCAGGTGCTCATGGAGGAGACCGGCGTCGCCAACGTCGCCGACCCGCTGGGCGGTTCCTGGTACGTCGAGCAGCTCACCGACCGGATCGAGGCCGACGCGGAGAAGATCTTCGAGCAGATCAGGGAGCGCGGACTGCGCGCGCACCCGGACGGCAAGCACCCCATCGGTCCCATCACCTCCGGCATCCTGCGCGGGATCGAGGACGGCTGGTTCACCGGCGAGATCGCCGAGTCGGCGTTCCAGTACCAGCGGTCGGTCGAGAAGGGCGACAAGCGGGTCGTCGGCGTCAACGTCCACCACGGGTCCGTGACCGGCGACCTGGAGATCCTCCGGGTCAGCCACGAGGTGGAGCGCGAGCAGGTGCGGGTGCTGGCCTCACGCAAGTCGGACCGCGACGAGGTCGCGGTGCGGGGTGCGCTCGACGCCATGCTCGCCGCCGCGCGCGACGGCTCGAACATGATCGCCCCCATGCTGGAGGCGGTGCGTGCCGAGGCGACGCTGGGTGAGATCTGTGGCGTCCTGCGCGACGAGTGGGGCATCTACGTGGAGCCGGCAGGCTTCTGACCCCCGGGCGGCCCGGCCGGCCGGTGGCCCGGCAGCCCGGGCACCCGGCAGCCCGGCGCCCCTGTGCTGCCCGGTGGCCCGGCGGCTCAGCGACCGCCGGGCACCCGGCGGTCCGGGCCTGGCCCGTGCTGCGGTGGGGGCCGGACAGGCCCTTTCTCGCCCCCTCCGCCCTTACCCGTCCCACCCCTGGGGCTCCGCCCCAGACCCCGCTCCTCAAACGCCGGAGGGGCTGAAACCTCCCCCGGCCGGGGCTGAAAGTTCCACCGGCCGGGGCTGAAAGTTCCACCGGCCGGGGCTGAAAGTTCCACCGGCCGGGGCTGAAAGTTCCACCGGCCGGGGGTGAAGCTTTCCCGGCCGGGGATGAACATCGCACCCGCAAGCGGAATCCGGCGCCAGGGGGCGGGGGCCGAAGGGGGCACCACGGCGCACCCGCAGGCGGGATCCGGCGTGAGGGGACGTGCCGGTACATCGATGCCCGTCGCCACCGACGGTCACATCTTTGTCCAACGGCGACGGGCTGATGCACCGGCACGGCCCCGACCTACCCACCGGCCGAACCCGAACCGCGCGTGTCAGACCCCGGCCGGGCCCTCCGCCGAGGGAGACACCGCCTCGTCGGCCGTCGCGCCGGTCAGGCCGACCAGCAGGACCCGGGTGAACGAACGTACCCATTCCTCGTCCGCGGGTTCCGCGCTGACGAGGGTGCGATGGACGACCGCTCCGGCGACCACGTCGAAGATCAGGGCCGCGGTGCGGTCGGCGGCGGCCGGGTCCGACTCCGGGGGCAGCTCACCGCGCGCCTGGGCGCGGGCGCGGCCCTCCATGACCAGGCGCTTCTGCCGGTCGACGATCGACGTGCGGATGCGCTCCCGCAGCGGCTCGTCCCGGGTGGACTCCGCGACCACGGCCATCAGCGCCGTCTTCGCCTCCGGGCGGTCCAGGATCGCCGCGAACTGGAGCACCACACCCTCGATGTCGGCGGCCAGACTGCCCCGGTCGGGGAGCTCCAGCTCGTCGAAGAGCTCGGCCACCGCGTCGACGACCAGCTCGTTCTTGCCCGCCCAGCGACGGTAGAGGGTCGTCTTGGCGACCCCCGCGAGCGTCGCCACGTACCCCAACGTCAGTTTGGACCAGCCCAGTTCGACCAGGGCCGTGCGCGTCGCCTCCAGGATCGCGGCGTCCGCGGCCGCGCTGCGGGGGCGGCCCGTACGGGCGGCGTGGGAGCGACATTGCATGTCATTGACCATATCCGGCCGCCGCGCAGGCCGATATCCGGTGGTTCTGTGAAGTCGTGAGGGAGATCACCGCAAGACGGCGCACAGGCATGCGTCCGTGCAGTTACGCTACGACTCGTAGCGAAAGCTCGACCGCGGCGACAACCGCACAGGCACCGGTGGGGACCGGGTGCCGAACAGGCCTGACACAGCCTGGCTTTCAGGACGCTTTTCACACGTGCGCGAGGAAGGGGGAGGATGTACTCATGCAGCCACGGAACATGTCCATGAGCGGAGTCGTCGACCTCGCCGCGGTGAAGGCGGCCCAGGAGGCCAAGTCGAAGGCGGAGCAGGTGCGCGCCGAAGCGGCCAGGCAGGGCGGAGGCGGGGCCGTGACTCCCGCGAGCCTCGTCATCGACGTAGACGAGGCAGGATTCGAGCAGGACGTCCTGCAGCGCTCCACCGAGGTGCCCGTCGTCATCGACTTCTGGGCCGAGTGGTGTGAGCCCTGCAAGCAGCTCAGCCCGCTCCTGGAGCGGCTGGCCGTCGAGTACAACGGGCGCTTCGTGCTCGCCAAGATCGACGTCGACGCCAACCAGATGCTGATGCAGCAGTTCGGGGTCCAGGGGATCCCGGCCGTTTTCGCGGTGGTGGCCGGACAGGCCCTGCCGCTCTTCCAGGGGGCCGCCGCCGAGGCGCAGATCCGCGGGACCCTCGACCAGCTCGTCCAGGTGGCCGAGCAGCGCTTCGGTCTGACCGGCCTGACGGTCGACGCGGACGCCGCGCCGGGCGCGGCGTCGGTGGCGCAGGAGCTGCCGGCCGGACCGTACGACGCGCTCCTCGAGGCCGCCGTACAGGCGCTGGACGCGGGCGACTTCGGCGGTGCCGTCCAGGCGTACAAGAACGTGCTGGCCGACGACCCGGGCAACACCGAGGCCAAACTGGGCCTGGCCCAGGCCGAGTTGCTCCAGCGGGTGCAGGGCCTTGACCCGCAGAAGGTGCGCAGTGACGCCGCGGCGAAGCCCGGCGACGTGACGGCGCAGATCGCGGGGGCCGACCTGGACCTCGTCGGCGGCCATGTGGAGGACGCCTTCGGGCGGCTCATCGACACCGTGCGCGTCACGGCGGGCGGCGACCGGGACGCCGTACGCCTGCGGCTGCTGGAGCTCTTCGAGGTGGTCGGTGCCGACGACCCCCGTGTGGTGGCGGCACGCAGGGCCCTCGCCAGGGCGCTGTTCTGACCAGTCCGTAAACGCCAGGGCTTGTGATGCCCGGGTGAAAGATTGGCCGACAGGTACGGATGTGGCCGCGCTTTACCAAAACTTGGTAAACGCGGCCGCTGTTACTCGTAGTAAGTCGCGGGCGTTGAACTGTCTGTTTCCGTCCGGAATTTGACCACTGTGTCACCCCGGGTGGGACCACCCTGAGTCGCCACCCGATACCGACGGGTCGTTCTTCGGTTATCCCGCCGTTACTAGCCAGTAACGAACCCCCTTGTGCGCGCGGCGAGAATGCACCACGATCGGCGACGCTCGGTCCATTCCCGCACCCCGACAGCCAATCGGGCCGGCGGACTTTCTGGGTCCCCACCGAGTAGAACCGACAGCAGTGCGATCGGTTCTTGGGCAGGGGGGTCTTCGCCGTCCGGCGGAGCCTGTCCAGCAGGTTGTGCGTGATGTGTTCAGGCGCGACCAGTGGTTGTCGCTCGGGGGTGATCGCCGGTGATTCGGGTGCATTCGCACCATCGGGTTCAGGCGCTCTCCTTCCCGAGGACGTAGCACTTCTCCCATCCCTGCCCGGCTGAGCCGCCGCAACGTGGCAGTCAGGGCCAGGAGATGTACGTCCGAGAAGGAGGAAAAATTATGTCCCAGGTGCGTGGCGGGACCAGATGGAAGCGGTTCGCCGTCGTCATGGTGCCCAGCGTGGCAGCCACGGCAGCGATAGGTGTCGCCCTCGCGCAGGGTGCTCTCGCCGCTTCGTTCAGTGTCTCCGGTCAGTCCTTCAAGGTGTCCGCGGACAAGCTTGAGGGCACGGGCTTCTCGCAGTACGGAGCCCTCGACCAGGGCACGGGCCTCGACGGCAAGGCGGCGCTTCACCCCGTCGCCGTGTCGGCGTTCAAGAGCGCCGACATCACCAACATGTGCCAGTCCGTGGTCACTCCGAACATCCCGCTGCTCGGTTCCGTCAGCCTCGTGCTGAAGGCCGGCGGCGGCGGTACGCCGGCTCACGCCGACAACCTCTACATCGATGTCGAGGACCTCGGCGCCGACGCGACGTTCAAGAACATCGACATCGGTGTTGCCGCCAAGGACGCCAACAAGGGTCCGGGCATGAAGGGCGGCGGCGAGCAGGCCAACCCCTACGGGTTCGCCCAGCAGGCCGACTCGGCCACGCTGACCGACGTGAAGCAGACGGCGTGGGCGACCACCGCCGGCACGTTCAAGCTCAGCGGTCTGAAGATGTCGGTGTCCGCGGGCACCCACGAGTGCTACTGAGCACTCCAGGGGTGGGCGAGGTGGCCCAGGCCGCTTCGCCCGCCCCGCCCGCTCCGCCCTTCGTATGCGGAGCGCTCAACGCTTACTTCTCATAGCAATGCCGTTCCAGGGAGCTGTTTCCATGAGCGCCGAGACTCCTGCCGCGCCCGGCCAGAACGATGAGCACTACCTTCAGGTGTTCCGGCGGAACTTCCGTAGCTGGAGGGGCGATCGCCCGTTCTGGGCCGGTCTGTACATCGTGTTCGGCGGCTTCCCCATCGCCTACTTCCCGTACGCGCACCTGCACCTCGGCCACCTGACGCTGGCGATGTCCACCACCGCCGGCGCCGGATCCCTGATCATCGGCGTACTCCTCGTCGTGCTCGGGATCAGCCTCTGGTTCCAGAAGCACGTGCGGACGTTCGCGGGAGTCGCCGCGATCCTGCTCGCCCTGGTGTCCATCCCGGTGGCCAACCTGGGCGGCTTCCTGATCGGCTTCCTGTTCGCCCTGCTCGGCGGCGCCATGGCGGTCTCCTGGGTTCCCGGGGAGCCCGAGGAGGGCTACGCCGTGTCGAAGTCCCTCGACAAGCAGGACACGCCGGACGCTTCGCCGGCCGAGCCCGTCGGGCCCGAGGCGGCGGACGGCGACGGCGCGGGCGACCCGAACGATCTGTCAGGAACGAGCCCGAACAACGGGGCGAACGGGAGGCACAGTGCCGGCTGACGAGGTGACCCATGGGACCGACGTGGAGGCGTCCCGTGTGAGAACCGGGCCGCGCCACGCGGCCCCGAGGAAGCCGCTGTTCACCAGGTTCCAGATGCCCGCCGGCAAGGTGATAGCCATAGCGGCGATGCCGACGGCGGTCCTCATGGGCATGGGCTTCACCCCGACGCTCGCCCAGGCCGACGACCACGCCACCTCCAAGAGCCTCACGGCCGAGGAGTACCAGGCGTGCGTCGAGGCCGTCACGGGTGAGGAGGCGTCGGACACGGCGTCGCCCTCCGCCTCGGCGAGCGCGAGCGAGTCCTCGGACGAGGCCACGCCGTCCCCCTCCGCGTCGTCGGATGTCCCGGACAAGGACACGTCCTCTTCGTCGGATTCAGGTTCCGACGACAAGGCCGAGCCCACCGCGACCCCGTCGGCCTCCGCGAGCACGCAGGAGAAGGCGGCGGACAAGGCGGCGGACAGCAGCGCGTCCACGCCGACCCCCTCGGCTTCCGAGAGCAGCAAGAACCCGCTCGACCCGCTGGGTGTCGGCGACGCCATCAAGGACCTCCTCACGCCCGACGAGACGGCGAGCTCCACCCCGGCGCCGTCCGCCTCGGCGAGCGCGAGCGCCGGCTCGGACACGTCGGACGGCAAGAGCACCGCGGACACCGTCAAGGACACGACCGACAAGGTCACCGAGACGGTGGACGACACGGCGAAGACGGTCACGGACACCGCGTCGAAGGCCGCCTCGGACGCCACCGAGAAGGCCGAGGACACGGCCGCCGCGGTCACCGAGTCGCCCAGCCCCTCCGCGAGCGCCACCACGGACGCGGCGGACTGCCCGGTCGCCACCGACGACGAGGGCGGCGTGGACAACCAGGTCGCCCTGCCGACCGATCCCTGGTACCTCAACGCCAGTTCGCTGCTCCTCAAGGGCGCCGACTACCAGGGCATAGTCAAGGTGAAGACCGCCGACGGCACCGTCAAGAAGGTGCTGAAGTACGTCATATCCGACGGCACCGACATCGGCGACCTGCACCAGACGGTGAACGACAAGCAGTCCGGCAAGACCTACCACGTGCAGGCCGCGTCGGGTTCGACGTCCACCATCCGCGACGGCAAGACGATCATGTACACGGAGAGCATCTCCGGGAACCTGCTCGGGCTCATCCCGGTCACGTTCGATCCGGACAACCCTCCGCCGCTGAACATCCCGCTGATCTACTTCACCAAGGTGAAGGTCGTTCAGGCCGGCCAGTTCGGCGGAACCCTGCACGTACCCGGACTCCACCAGTACACGACCGGCTGAGTCGTCCAGAGCCCGTCCGGGAGCCGCACAACGCTGAGGGCGCCCCCTGATCACAGGGGGCGCCCTCAGCGGCGTTCGGCGGGCGGATGTCAGGCGTGGTTGACCTCGCCCAGGTGGTGCACCCGGACCATGTTGGTGGTGCCGGGGACACCGGGGGGCGAACCGGCGGTCATCACGACGACGTCGCCCTCGTTGAACCGCTTGAGCTTCTGCAGCTCGCGGTCGACCAGGCCGACCATCTCGTCGGTGCTGTTGACGAACGGCACGACGTGCGACTCGACGCCCCAGCTCAGCGTGAGCTGGTTGCGGGTGCCCTCGTCCGTGGTGAAGGCCAGGATCGGCTGGGCGGCGCGGTAGCGCGAGAGGCGGCGGGCGGTGTCACCGGACTTGGTGAAGGCCACCAGGCCCTTGCCGCCGAGGAAGTCGGCGATCTCGCAGGCGGCGCGGGCGACCGAACCACCCTGCGTGCGCGGCTTCTTGCCCGGGACCAGCGGCTGCAGGCCCTTGGAGAGAAGCTCCTCCTCGGCCGCGGTGACGATCTTCGACATCGTCTTCACGGTCTCGACCGGGTACGCGCCCACGCTGGACTCGGCCGACAGCATGACCGCGTCCGCGCCGTCGAGGATCGCGTTGGCCACGTCGGAGGCCTCGGCGCGCGTCGGACGGGAGTTGGTGATCATCGACTCCATCATCTGGGTCGCCACGATCACCGGCTTGGCGTTGCGGCGGCACAGCTCCACGAGGCGCTTCTGCACCATCGGGACCCGCTCCAGCGGGTACTCGACGGCCAGGTCGCCACGGGCCACCATGACGGCGTCGAACGCCGCGACGACGCCCTCCATGTTGTCGACCGCCTGCGGCTTCTCCACCTTGGCGATGACGGGGACGCGGCGGCCCTCCTCGTCCATCACCTTGTGGACGTCGTTCACGTCGTTGGCGTCGCGCACGAAGGACAGGGCGACCATGTCGCAGCCCATCCGCAGCGCGAAGCGCAGGTCCTCGACGTCCTTCTCCGACAGCGCGGGCACGTTCACGGCCGCGCCGGGCAGGTTGATGCCCTTGTGGTCGGAGATCACGCCGCCCTCGATGACGACCGTCTTGACCCGCGGGCCGTCGATCTCGACGACGCGCAGCTCGACGTTGCCGTCGTTGATGAGGATCTGGTCGCCCTTGGAGACGTCACCGGGCAGACCCTTGTAGGTCGTGCCGCAGATGTGCTTGTCACCCGGCACGTCCTCGGCCGTGATGACGAACTCGTCGCCACGCTCCAGCTCGACGGGGCCTTCGGCGAAGGTCTCCAGGCGGATCTTGGGGCCCTGCAGGTCGGCCAGGACGCCGATGGCGACGCCGGTCTCGGCCGAGGCGGCCCGGACACGGTCGTACCGGCCCTGGTGCTCGGAGTGCGAGCCGTGGCTGAAATTGAAACGGGCCACGTTCATGCCGGCCTGGATCAGCGCGACAAGCTTTTCGTGGGAGTCGACCGCGGGGCCGAGAGTACAGACGATTTTCGAACGGCGCATGGGGCGATCCTATCGGTTTGTTTCGCAACGGAATATTCCGTCTGGCGGAAGATACAAATGGGCGGGCGGGTGCTCAGGCGTGGCTTTCCGGCCCGCTCAGGCGCTGCCCTTTCCGACCAGTGCGTACGTCTGTGTGGCGATCTCCAGTTCCTCGTCCGTCGGCACGACGGCCACCGCGACGCGCGCGTACGGCGGTGAGATGAGCCGGGGCTCACCGCCGCGCACGGCGTTCAGCTCGCCGTCGACCGCCAGGCCCAGTTCCTCGAGGCCCCTGATCGCGGCCTCGCGCACCGGGGCGGCGTTCTCGCCCACTCCGGCGGTGAAGGCGACGGCGTCCACGCGGCCGAGAACCGCGTAGTAGGCGCCGATGTATTTCTTCAGCCGGTGGATGTAGATGTCGAAGGCGAGCCGGGCCTTTTCGTCCCCTTCGTCGACACGGCGGCGGATCTCCCGCATGTCGTTGTCGCCGCACAGACCGATCAGACCGCTCTTCTTGTTGAGAAGAGTGTCGATCTCGTCCGTGGACATGTTGCCAACGCGCTCCAAATGGAAGATGACGGCCGGGTCCACGTCGCCGGACCGCGTTCCCATCACCAGCCCCTCCAGCGGGGTCAGACCCATCGAGGTGTCCACGCACCGCCCGCCCCTGACCGCGGACGCCGAGGCCCCGTTGCCCAGGTGCAGCACGATGACGTTGACCTCCTCGGGTGCCTTGCCGAGGAGGTCGGCGGTCGTCCGGGAGACGTAGGCGTGCGAGGTGCCGTGGAAGCCGTACCGGCGGATGCGGTGCTCGTCCGCCGTCGCCACGTCGATCGCGTACCGCGCGGCCGCCTCCGGCATCGTCGTGTGGAACGCGGTGTCGAAGATCGCGACCTGGGGGAGGTCGGGGCGCAGCGCCATCGCGGTGCGGATGCCGGTGAGGTTCGCCGGGTTGTGCAGGGGAGCGACCGGGATCAGCCGCTCGATCTCCGCGAGGACCTCCGCGTCGATGACCGTCGGCTCGGTGAACGTCCGCCCGCCGTGCACCACCCGGTGGCCGATGGCGGCCAGTTCGGGGGAGTCCAGGCCGAGGCCGTCCACCGCCAGTTCCTCGCCCATCGCCTTCAGCGCGGCCTCGTGGTCGGCGAACGTGTCGGCCCTCTCGCGGGTCTCGCCCGTCGATCCGGTGGTGTGCCGCAGCAGGGAGGTTCCCTCGCCGATGCGCTCCACCAGGCCGACGGCCAGGCGGGTGCCGTCACGCATATCGAGCAACTGGTACTTCACCGACGACGAGCCGGAGTTGAGGACGAGGACCCGCACGGCCGGCGGGGCGGCGGGCTCCTCGGGCACGGCGGCCTCGGGGGACGGGTGGGCGCTCACTGACGGGCAGCCTTCTGGTCGGAGGTCTGGGACTGGATCGCCGTGATGGCGACCGTGTTGACGATGTCCTGGACGAGCGCGCCGCGGGACAGGTCGTTGACGGGCTTGCGCAGACCCTGGAGCACCGGACCGACGGCGATCGCGCCGGCCGAACGCTGCACGGCCTTGTACGTGTTGTTGCCGGTGTTGAGGTCGGGGAAGATCAGTACGGACGCCTGCCCGGCGACCTCCGACTCCGGCAGCTTGGTCGCCGCCACCGAGGGCTCGACGGCGGCGTCGTACTGGATCGGCCCCTCGATCCGCAGGTCGCCGCGGCGGGCGCGTACCAGCTCGGTCGCCGTGCGCACCTTGTCGACGTCGGCGCCCGAACCCGAGGTGCCCGTGGAGTACGAGAGCATCGCGATCCGCGGTTCGACGCCGAACTGCTGCGCGGTGGCGGCCGAGGAGATGGCGATGTCGCAGAGCTGCTCGGCGTCCGGGTCGGGGTTCACCGCGCAGTCGCCGTAGACCAGGACCTTGTCGGCCAGGCACATGAAGAAGACGGACGAGACGATCCTCGACTCCGGCTTCGGCTTGATGATCTCGAAGGCGGGCCGGATCGTCGCCGCCGTCGAGTGCACGGCGCCCGACACCATCCCGTCGGCCAGGCCCTCCTGCACCATGAGCGTGCCGAAGTAGTTCACGTCCGCGACGACGTCGTAGGCCAGTTCGACCGTGACTCCCTTGTGGGCGCGCAGTTCGGCGTACTTCTCGGCGAAGGAGTCCCGCAGCGGAGACGTCTGCGGGTCGACGAGCTGGGTGGCGCTGATGTCGATACCGAGGTCGGCGGCCTTCTTGCGGATCTGGTCGACCGGGCCGAGCAGCGTCAGATCGCACACCCCCCGGCGCAGCAGCACCTCGGCGGCGTGCAGGACGCGCTCCTCGGTGCCCTCGGGCAGCACGACGCGGCGCCGGTCGGAGCGGGCCTGTTCCAGGAGCTGGTGCTCGAACATCATCGGGGTGAGGCGGTCGCTGCTGGGCGCGGAGACCCGCTTCAGCAGGTCGACGGTGTCCACATGCCGTTCGAACAGACCGAGCGCGGTCTCCGCCTTGCGGGGTGTGGCCGCGTTCAGCTTGCCCTCCAGGGCGAAGAGCGCCTCCGCGGTGGGGAAGGAGTTCCCGGCCACCGAGACGACCGGGGTGCCGGGCGCGAGGCGGGCCGCGAGCGTGAGGATCTCGGTGGTCGGCTTCTCGTCCAGGGTGAGCAGGATGCCGGCTATGGGCGGGGTGCCCGCGCTGTGCGCCGCCAGCGAGCCGATCACCAGGTCGGCCCGGTCCCCCGGGGTGACCACGAGGCATCCCGGGGTCAGGGCCGCCAGGAAGTTCGGCAGCATCGCGCCGCCGAAGACGAAGCCGAGCGCGTCGCGGGCGAGCCCCGCGTCGTCGCCGAGGAGCACCGTGCCGCCGAGCGCGTGGGTGATCTGCGCGACCGTGGGCGCGGAGAGCGCCGGCTCGTCGGGGAGGACGTAACTGGGCACCGGCAGCCGGGAGTCGAGCCGCTCGGCGATCTCCGCCCGGTCCTCCGCGGCCACCCGGTTCACCACCATGGCCAGGACGTCGCACCCCAGCCCGTCGTACGCGCGGTAGGCGTTGCGTGTCTCGGCACGCACCGACTCGGCGCTCTGGCCTCGGCCGCCGACGACCGGGATCACGGAGGCGGCGAACTCGTTCGCCAAGCGGGCGTTGAGCGCCAGTTCGTCCGGGACCTGGGTGCCGGCGAAGTCGGTGCCGAGGACAAGGACGACGTCGTAGTCGCGGGCGACCAGGTGGAACCGGTCGACGAGCGTGGACACCAGCTCGTCGGTACCCTGCTCGGCCTGGAGCGCGGCCGCCTCCTGGTAGTCCATGCCGTACACCGTCGCCGGGTCCTGCGCCAGCCGGTAGCGGGCCCGCAGCAGCTCGAAGAGCCGGTCCGGACCGTCGTGCACGAGCGGGCGGAACACCCCCACCCGGTCGACCTGGCGGGTCAGCAGCTCCATGACCCCCAGTTCGACGACCTGTCGGCCGTCACCTCGGTCGATCCCGGTCACGTACACGCTGCGCGTCACGCGTGCTCTCCATCCGTTTCGTCGCCAGGCGGTTTCTGGGCTCGGAAAAAGGGCCCACCAACGTGAGCAGAACCCTCTTGACAATACCTCCGGCGCTGGCTAAGGCGCCCGCCAGGGGAAACGTGCCGGTCAGGCGGGAGCGGCGTCCGGGGCGCGTGTGCGGCGGTGGACGGAATCGGCGGGGCGTCCCGGGCCGTGAAACAATCGAAACGGCTCACACGGACCAGCAGGGAGCAGGAGACACAGCACGATGCGCATCGGAGTTCTCACCGCAGGTGGCGACTGCCCTGGCCTGAACGCAGTGATCCGGTCGGTCGTGCACCGAGCGGTCACCAACTTCGGGGACGAGGTCATCGGCTTCGAGGACGGCTACGCCGGACTCCTCGACGGCCACTACCGCACCCTCGACCTCAACGCCGTCAGCGGCATCCTCGCCCGCGGCGGCACCATCCTCGGCTCCTCCCGGCTGCAGCGCGACCGGCTCCGCGAGGCCTGCGACAACGCCCAGGACATGGCCCGCGAGTTCGGCATCGACGTGCTCATCCCGATCGGCGGCGAGGGCACGCTCACGGCGGCCCGGATGCTGTCGGACGCGGGTCTCCCGGTGGTCGGCGTACCGAAGACCATCGACAACGACATCTCCGCGACGGACCGCACCTTCGGCTTCGACACCGCCGTCGGCGTCGCCACGGAGGCCATGGACCGGCTGAAGACGACGGCCGAGTCCCACCAGCGTGTGATGGTCGTCGAGGTCATGGGCCGGCACGCGGGCTGGATCGCGCTGGAGTCCGGCATGGCGGCCGGCGCCCACGGCATCTGCCTGCCGGAGCGTCCCTTCGACCCGGCCGACCTGGTCGCGATGGTCGAGGAGCGCTTCTCGCGCGGCAAGCGGTTCGCCGTCATCTGCGTCGCCGAGGGCGCCCACCCCGCCGAGGGCTCCATGGACTACGGCCACGGCGAGATCGACCAGTTCGGTCACGAGCGCTTCCAGGGCATCGGTACGGCTCTCGCGTACGAGCTGGAGCGCCGCCTCGGCAAGGAGGCCAAGCCGGTCATCCTCGGCCACGTCCAGCGCGGCGGCTCGCCGACCGCGTACGACCGCGTGCTCGCCACCCGCTTCGGCTGGCACGCCGTCGAGGCCGCGCACCGCGGCGACTTCGGCAAGATGACCGCGCTGCGCGGCACGGACATCGAGATGGTGCCGCTCGCGGACGCGACCACCGAACTGAAGACCGTGCCGAAGGACCGGATGGACGAGGCCGAGTCGGTCTTCTAGACCCTGAGGCCCGCGGGCGGAGACCGGACCACGGACCCCCGCGGGCGGACGGCGGTCCGACGCCCTGGCGGGTGTCGGACCACGGCCCCGCCCGGGGCCGCGGTCCGACACCCGGCCGGAGCCGGAGACCTCAGTACGTACTGGCGCGGACGGCCGTCCAGAAATGGTCGACGACCCGGTCGAGGAAGTCCTGGCCGGACTCGCCGGCACCGGTCGCGGCCGGACCGCCGCCCCAGTTCAGCGTGGCGGCCATCCGCCCCTGGTAGTCCGTGTGCAGTTCCCCCAGCACGGTCTCCAGGAGACCGCGGTCCAGCGGCACCAGCTTCCCGACCGGGCGCACGTAGGCCCCCCAGCGCGTCGTCACGGCGCTGCGCAGCAGGTCGGCGAGCCGCCCCTCACGGCCCGTCACGGTGACGAAGTCGGGCAGCGAGAGGTCGAGGGCCTTGGCGAGCGCGGTCGACTGCCGTTCGGTGCCGCGCCAGTTGCCGGACTCCTCCATGCGCTCGTAGGCGAGGAGCTCGATACCGACGGCGTGTGCCACGTCCTCCGGGGCGAGATCGCGGGCGACGCGGTGTTCGCGCAACGTGCGCGGCGCGCCTATGAGTTCACCCGCCGAACACCACAACACGCCGGCGAGAGCGGTGAGTTCGGGGCTGCTCGGGCGGGCGATGCCGCGTTCCCAGGCGATGACCAGATCGGGTGTGGCGTACGGCAGCCCGTACGAGGCTCTCAGGCCGTACGCGACATGCTCGGGCCCCATTCCGAGTGCTGCCCGCAGTCTTCGGGCGGCCGGGGCGTTGAAGGGCGGGGTGGGCTGTTGGGCTTGCGGTCGGTGCACGCGCACAAGCTATGGGCCGAGGATGGCGATGACTACGGACTGTTCGGCCACAATCACAGATTGTAGGAACATACGGTTTCGGTCGTGGTCCGGAATTCGCCCTCCCGTACGACAATACGGTCGTGCGTACGGCAGTCCGGACCGCCGGCATCGGCCGGGCGGCCCGTCCGGCGGGTCAGCTCGTCACCCAGCGGTACCGCAGCTCCGGCCGGCCGACCGTCCCGTACTGCGGGGCGCGTGCCGCGCGGCCCGCCTCCACCAGATGTTCCAGATAGCGCCGGGCCGTGATCCGGGAGATGCCGACGGCCTCGGCGACCTTGGCCGCCGTCAGTCCGTCCGCGTGGTCCCTGAGGGTGACGGTCACGCGTTCCAGGGTCGGCGCGCTCAGGCCCTTGGGCAGCGCGGCGGGGCCGGGAGCCCGCAGGGCGGCCAGCGCCCGGTCCACCTCGGCCTGGCCGCTCGCCTCGCCGGCCGCCGCGCGGAACTCCGCGTACCGGATGAGCCGGTCGCGCAGGGTGGCGAAGGTGAACGGCTTCAGCACGTACTGGACGACCCCGAGCGACACGCCCTCCCGTACGACCGCCAGGTCCCGTGCGGAGGTGACCGCGATGACGTCGGCGCGGTGGCCGGCGGCCCGCAGTGACCGGGCGAGCTGGAGGCCGTGCGTGTCCGGCAGGTGCAGGTCGAGCAGCAGCAGGTCCACGGGCGTACGCTCCAGCGCGCGGCGCGCCTGCGCACCCGTGTGGACCTTGCCCACCGCCGTGAATCCGGGCACCCGGCCCACGTACAGGACGTGCGCGTCGGCGGCCACCGGATCGTCCTCGACGACGAGCACACGGATCGGCTCGGTCATGAGACGCCTCCCGGCAGAACGGGCGTGGACGATCTGGCGGCCGGGACACCCGGACCCGCTCCGGCGTCCGGGGTGGAGCCCGGGTTCGGGTCTGCGGTCCGGGCCGGGTCTGGGGCCGGGGTTCCGTCGGAGGCAGGGGCCGGGAGCGGCAGGCGTACCTCGAACTCCGCTCCGCCGTCGGCTCCTTCGTGCAGCGCGAGCGTGCCCGCGTGCCGGTTCACCGTCTGGCGGGCGAGGGCCAGGCCGAGACCGCGGCCGCCGGGGCCCGAGGGCTTCGTGGACCAGCCGTGCTGGAAGACCCGCTCGGTGTGGGCGGGGTCCACCCCGGAGCCGGTGTCGGCGACCCGCAGTACCAGGGCCGACTCCTCGGTGAACGCCGTCACCGTGACACGGGCGCCCACCGTCCCCTGCGCCGCGTCCATCGCGTTGTCGATCAGGTTGCCGAGCACGGTGACCAGGTCGCGCGGGGTGAGCGAGGCCGGGAGCAGTCCGTCGTCGATGCCGCTGTCCTCGGAGACCACGAGCTCCACCCCGCGCTCGTTCGCCTGCGCCGCCTTGCCCAGCAGCAGCGCGGCGAGAACGGGTTCGCTGACCGCGGAGACCACCTCGTCGGTGAGCGCCTGGGCCAGCTCCAGCTCGGCCGTGGCGAACTCGACGGCCTCCTCGGCGCGGCCCAGTTCGATGAGGGAGACCACCGTGTGCAGCCGGTTCGCCGCCTCGTGCGCCTGCGAGCGCAGCGCCTGGGTGAAGCCGCGCTCCGAGTCCAGCTCGCCCGTCAGCGACTGGAGTTCGGTCACGTCGCGCAGGGTGACCACCGTGCCGCGGCGTTCGCCGCCGGACACCGGGGAGGTGTTCACGACCAGCACGCGTGTGTCCGTCAGGTGGACCTCGTCCACGCGGGGCTCCGCCGACAGCAGCGCGCCCGTCAGCGCCGCGGGCAGCCCGAGGTCGGCCGGTGAGCGGCCGACCACGTCGTCCGTGACGCCGAGCAGTTCCCGCCCGCCGTCGTTCATCAGCGCCACCCGGAACTGCCCGTCCAGCATCAGCAGCCCCTCGCGTACGGCGTGCAGCGCGGCCTGGTGGTAGTCGTGCATCCGGCTCAGCTCGGCCGCGTTCATGCCGTGGGTGGAGCGTCGCAGCCGGGCGTTGATGACGTACGTGCCGACGGCGCCCAGTAGCAGCGCGCCCGCCGCGACCCCGATCAGGGCCGTCACCTGGTCCTGGACGCGCTCGGTGATCGCCTCGACCTTGATGCCCGCGCTGACCAGGCCGATGGTCCGTCCGCCGTCCCGGATCGGGGTGACGGCGCGCACGGAGGGGCCGAGGCTGCCCGTGTACGTCTCCGTGAAGGAACCGCCCGCGAGCGCCGGGGCGATGTGCCCGAGGAAGTGCTTGCCTATCTGCTTCTTCTCGGGGTGCGTCCAGCGGATGCCGCGCGGATCCATGATGGTCACGAAGTCGACGCCGGTGTCCCGCTGGACGCGCAGGGAGTACGGCTGAAGCCGCGCGGTGGGGTCCGCCGTGCCGATGGCCGCGTGGACGGACGGGGCGTCCGCGACCGACCGCGCGACCGCCATCGCCTGGCGGCCCGCGGCCTCCTCGGCCTGGCCGCGGTCGCTGACGTAGGTGAACAGCGCGTACCCGGCGACGAGGACCGCGATGAGCACGGCCTGCATGGCGAAGAGCTGGCCGGCCAGGCTGCGCGGTCGGGGGACACGGGGGAGACGCATGCCGTTCAGTGTGCCTCGCCCGGCGGGGGTGCTATTCGGAACAGCCGCGGCCGGGGGGCTTCGCGGGGCGCCGGGGGCCGGTCGGGACGGTCCGGACGGTCCGGACGGTCGGGCAGGACGGCTTCGTGGGTGCCCGGAGGCGGTCGGGTGGGCCGATTCAGGCGGGCGTTCGTGGGTGCCCGGAGACGGTCGGGTAGGCCGATTCCGGGCGGGCGCGTGAACTCAATGAACGGAAGGGTGACCGGCCTCACACGCCGGGAGATAGTCCCCTCATCCCCCGGGAGCCCCGCCTCCCGGATCCCCCGGACGTGAGCCGCACGCCGGGTTTCCGCCGGACGTGAGCCGCACGCCGGATGATGCCGACGACGTCGTCAAGGAGGGCAGCCGTGGCCAGCACGCCGCAGACCGCACCTGCCGCACCCGCCGCCAGACGGGACCGCACGCACTATCTCTACATCGCCGTGATCGGAGCCGTGATCCTCGGGATCGCGGTGGGCCTGATCGCCCCCGACTTCGCCGTCGAGCTCAAGCCCATCGGTACGGGCTTCGTGAACCTGATCAAGATGATGATCTCCCCGATCATCTTCTGCACGATCGTGCTGGGCATCGGCTCGGTCCGCAAGGCCGCCAAGGTCGGCGCCGTCGGCGGCATCGCGCTCGGCTACTTCCTGGTCATGTCGCTGGTCGCGCTCGCCATCGGCCTGGTCGTCGGCAACATCCTGGAGCCGGGCAGCAGCCTGGCGATGACCGACGCGGTCAAGGAGGCGGGACAGGGCCAGGTGTCGGCGGAGGCGCTGCCGCCGGTCGACTTCGTGCTCTCGATCATCCCGACCACGATGGTCTCGGCGTTCACCGAGGGCCAGGTCCTGCAGACCCTGCTCGTCGCGCTGCTCACCGGATTCGCCCTCCAGGCCATGGGGGCGGCCGGGCAGCCGGTCCTGCGCGGGGTGGAGCACATCCAGCGGCTCGTGTTCCGCATCCTCGCCATGGTCATGTGGGCCGCCCCGCTCGGCGCCTTCGGCGCCATCGCCGCCGTCACCGGTTCCGCGGGCCTGGACGCGCTCAAGAGTCTCGCCGTGCTGATGCTCGGCTTCTACGTCACCTGCTTCCTGTTCGTCTTCATCGTGCTCGGGACGCTGCTGCGCGTGGTGACGGGTCTGAACATCCTGACGTTCCTGAGGTATCTGGGCCGGGAGTTCCTGCTGATCCTGTCCACCTCGTCCTCCGAGTCCGCCCTGCCGCGGCTCATCGCGAAGATGGAGCACCTGGGCGTCGGCAAATCGGTGGTCGGCATCACCGTCCCGACCGGCTACTCCTTCAACCTCGACGGCACGATGATCTACATGACCATGGCCTCGCTCTACATCGCCGACGCGATGGGGACGCCGATGTCGGTCGGGGAGCAGATCCCGCTCCTGCTCTTCCTCCTCGTCGCCTCCAAGGGCGCGGCGGGCGTCAGCGGGGCGGGCCTGGCCACGCTGGCCGGCGGCCTCCAGTCGCACAAGCCCGCCCTGGTGGACGGCGTCGGCCTCATCGTCGGCATCGACCGTTTCATGAGCGAGGCCCGCGCGCTGACGAACTTCGCCGGCAACGCCGTGGCCACGGTCCTGATCGGAACCTGGACGAAGGAGATCGACAGGGAGCGGGTGTCCCAGGTCCTCGCCGGACGGCTTCCCTTCGACGAGAGCACCCTGCTGGACGACTCCGGCGCCGCCGCCGACGTCCACGCGGACGTGCCGGAGCAGGGCGGCGAGAAGGAGCCGGCCACGGCCTAGGTCGTGGCCCGGAAGGCTCCCGGGGCCTGTCCGGCACTCCCCGTCCGACAGGCCCCGGGATGCCGGGCGGCCGGGCATCCCCCCACGGGCCCGGCCGCCCGGCGCGGGGCTGGGAACGGCCGGGCCCCCGGGGGTCCCTGACCACCTCCGGGGGCTCAGCCGCTCAGCTTCGCCACGAGTTCGGTGGCGCGCGAGGCGGGTACGCCCGCCGCGGTCAGCATGGTGACCGTGGCGGAGCCGCCCGCCTCCTCCGCTGCCAGGAGGCCGTCGTTCACCGCCTCCATGAGGGCGAACAGGGTCTGCTCGTGCACGTACGCCAGCGCGTACGGAGGCAGCGGCGAGGCGAACACGCCCTGCTCCAGGCCGCGCCGGAGAATCTCCGCGCAGGCCTCGCGGACCGGCGTCAGACGCTCGCGGATGCCCTGCATGGTGACGCTGCGCTGAGCGAGGGCGACCAGCAGCCGGTACCGGTCGGCGATCTCCCAGACGGCCAGCGTCGAGCGGGCCAGCGACTCGGCCGGGTCCGCGACTCCTTCGCGGCCCGCCGCGTGCGCCGCCGCGACGGCCGCCACGGCCTCGTCGGTGAGGGTGCCGACCAGCGCCTCGCGGCTCGGGAAATGCCCGTAGACCGTACGCCGTACGACTCCCGCCGCCCGCGCGATCTGGTCCATGGACGCGTCGGGGTCACGCAGCAGTTCGGCGAGCGCGACGTCCAGGATGCGGCGGCGGTTCACATCGGCGCGGCTCGGGTTACCCGTGGTCATGGCTGTCATTCTGCCCGCCCGTCGCCGGGCGGCCGCCTGTCCTGTGATCACAGGGCTCGACCTCCTTCATTTGCACAGCGCTGTGCAATCTCGTATCTTGCACACTGTTGTGCAGTTGCACTCCACTGTGCAAGTTCTGGCACGGACGATCTCCGTGTCCGTCGACGAAGGAAGGGCGACCGTAGCCATGCGTCTCGTCATGAACGAACCGGTCGAGGGGATGGACCGGCCCTACGCCAGGCGGTGGTGGGCGCTGCTGGTGCTCTGCCTGAGCCTGCTGATCATCGTGATGGCGAACACCGCCCTCACGGTCGCGGCTCCCGACATGACCCAGGACCTCGGCCTGTCCAGCGCCGACCTGCAGTGGGTCATCGACGGCTACACCGTCCCGTACGCCGCCCTGATGCTGCTGCTCGGCGCGATCGGGGACAAGTACAGCCGTCGTGGCGCGCTCGTCCTCGGGCTCGTCGTCTTCGGCGGCGGTGCGATCGCCGGCTCGCTCGTCGGCAGTTCCACCGGGGTCATCGCGGCCCGTGCCGTCATGGGGGTCGGCGCCGCGCTGATCATGCCCGCCACGCTCTCCCTCCTCGCCGCGACCTTCCCGCGCGCCGAGCGGGCCAAGGCGATCGTCCTGTGGACCGCCACCGCCGGACTCGCCATCGCCGCCGGTCCGCTGGTCGCCGGCGCCCTGCTGGAGCGCCACGGCTGGTCGTCCACGTTCCTGATCAACGTGCCGATCGCCGCGCTGGCCATCGTCGGCGCGCTGGTCCTGGTGCCGCCGTCCAAGGCCGCGCACCACCACCGCATCGACTACGTCGGCGGGCTGCTCTCGGTCGTCTGGATCGGCTCCCTCGTCTACATGATCATCGAAGGCCCGCACTTCGGGTGGGGTGTCAAGGCCGTCACCGCCGCCGTGACCGCCGGTGCCGGACTGGTGCTCTTCGTGCTGTGGGAGCTGCGCCACCCGCGCCCGGTCATCGACGTACGGCGCTTCGGACACCGGCGCTTCGCCGGCTCGAACCTCGCCGTCGCCCTCTTCTTCCTGGCCGTCTTCGGCGCCTTCTACTACCTCACCCAGCACCTCCAGTTCGTCCTCGGCTACGACGCGCTGGACACCGGGGTGCGGATGCTGCCGCTCGCCGGTGCCGTCTTCGTGGGCTCGGCGCTCACCGGGTACCTCACCCCGCGCATCGGCATGAAGTTCACGGTCACCGCGGGCATGGTCGGCGGCACGGCGGCGCTCGCGCTGCTCACCCGGGTGGACGCCTCCTCGGCGTACGGCGACCTCGTCCTGCCCCTCGTCATGCTCGGCCTCGCCATCGGGCTGGCCCTCTCGCCGTGCACGGACGCCATCATGGGCGCGTTCCCCGAGGCCGAACTGGGCGTCGGCGGCGCGGTCAACGACACCTCGCTGGAGCTCGGCGGCTCGCTCGGCATCGCCATCCTCGGCTCGGTGCTGGCGAGTTCGTACTCCTCGCACCTCGCCGACGCGACCGCGGGCAGCAAGCTCCCGGCGGGCGCTCTGACCACGGCCCAGGACTCGGTGGGCGCCGGGTACGCCGTCGCCCAGGGCATCGGCGACAAGGCCCGGGCGCTCGGCGAGCAGGCCGCGCAGTCCTCGAACGCCGAGCAGGCCGCCCAGTTGAAGGCGCAGGCCGGACAACTCGCCGACGGGGCACGCCAGATGGCGGACGCGGTCGGTTTGTCCTTCTCGGACGCCGTGGCGCACACCAGCCTCGTCGGAGCGGTGATCCTGGGTGTGGGCACGGTCCTGGTGGCGGTCCTGCTGCCCCGCACGTCCCGCGCGGAGGGCGAGGCCGCGGAAGAGTCCGAGGCCTCGGAGGAAAGCGCCGCGCCGGTCGGCGACGGGGGTGAGGGGGGCGGCGGTGATCACGCCGGAACCGTGACCCCCCGGGCCGCCGTCTCGTAGAACATGCACTACCGTGCCGTGCCGGATCGACCGGCACGGCACGGCACGTTCTGCGGAGGACACCGAGCATGAAGATCGACTGGGACCGGCGCACCTGCGCGCGCAAGGGGCATGTCACCTACGCGCCGGACGACCCGCGCCTGCGGGTGCGGCTGCACGCCGAGACCGCGCTCGGCGAGGTCTGGCGCTGCCTGCGCTGCGGCGACTTCGCGCTCGGCGCCCCGCACGGGGGCGGACCGGCCGCGGAGGCGCCCTTGGTCCCGCGCGGCAAGGTGCTCCGCGACCTGTTCATCCTGCGCTTCCTGGCGATCGAGCGGGCCGTGCGCGGGGTGTTCATCGTGCTGGTCGCGGCCGCCGTGTGGAAGTTCAGCAACAGCCAGGACGCGGTGCGCAGGCTGTTCGACGAGTACCTCGACGTCCTCAGGCCGGTCTTCCGGCACTTCCACTACGACCTCGACCACTCGCCCGTGGTCGGCACCATCCAGAAGACCTTCGGCTACAAGCACTCCACGCTGCTGCTGGTCGCGGCCCTGCTGCTGGCGTACGCGCTGATCGAGATCGTCGAGGCGGTCGGGCTCTGGTACGCCAAGCGCTGGGCGGAGTACCTGACGGTCGTCGCCACCGCCGCGTTCCTCCCGCTGGAGATCTACGAGCTCACCGAGCACATCAGTTGGCTGAAGATCGCGACGCTGGTCCTGAACATCCTGGCCGTCCTCTACATCGCCCTCGCCAAACGGCTGTTCGGCCTGCGCGGCGGACACAAGGCGTTCGAGGCGGAGCGGCAGAGCGCGTCCCTGCTGGAGGTGGAGGAGTCCGCCGGGGTCATGGTCTGACCCCGGCGCCCGGAGCGCCCGTGCCGGCCCGGGTCACCGGCCGAGCCGGGCCAGGTCCTCCGGGCTCAGCACCAGGTCCGCGGCCCGCGCCGAGTCCCGGGCGGTCTCCGGGCGGGTGGCGCCGGGGATCGGGATCACCGTGGGGGCGAGCGCCGACAGCCAGGCGAGGGTCACCTGCTGAGGGCTCACGCCGCGCTCCCGGGCCACCGCGTGGAAGGCCCCGAACCGCTCCCGTGAACCGTCGGAGCTCCCGCCGCCGGACGGGCCGTCCAGGGAGCTGCGGGAGATGCCGCCCAGCGGGCTCCAGGGCAGGAAGGCGAGCCCCAGCCCGGCGCAGAGGGGCCGTTCGGGGTCGCTGTCGCGCACCGCGGGGGAGTACTGGTTCTGGACGGAGACCAGCCGGTCGCCGAGGATCGCGTGGGCCCGGCGGATCTGGTCGGCGGTGGTGTTGGAGATGCCGGCCAGCCGGATCGTGCCCGCGTCGAGCAGGTCGCGCAGGGCGCCGACGGAGTCCTCGAAGGGGACGGTGGGATCGGGCTTGTGCAGGTGGTAGAGGCCGATGGCCTCCAGGCCCAGCCGCTTCAGGGATGCCTCGGCCGCCGCCTTGAGATGACGCGGGGAGCCGTTCACCGTCCAGGTGCCGTCGGCGGGTCTGCCGCGGCCGCCCTTCGTGGTCACCAGGACATCCGCGGTATCACCGCCGTAGGTCGCCAGGGCGCGGGCCACGAGCCGCTCGTTGTGGCCGGCCTCGCCGCCGGGCAGGTGATACGAGTCCGCCGTGTCGATGAGCGTGACACCGGCGTCGAGGGCCGCGTGCACCGTCGCCAGGGCCCGCGCCTCGTCCGGCCGTCCCTCGATGGACAGGGGCATCGTGCCGAGCCCCACCGCGCTCACCCGGAGCCCGCCCAGGGTGCGGTACCGCATGTCAGTACTCCTTTCCGAGGGTCTCGGCCACGGCGCGCGGCAGCCAGGCCCGCGCCTCGCCGAAGGGGAAACCGAGCCGCGTGGCCCGGCCGTTGTCCATGCCGTAGGAGCGGCGGAAGGAGAAGGGGGAGATCTCGCCCACCTCGACGGCCTCCAGGACCGTTCTGCCGCCCGGGAGACGCGCGCCGATCGCCTCGCACAACTCCCGTGTGGTCAGCGTCCCGTGGGAGGCCGCGTTGACCGGGCCGGTGAAGTCCTCGCCCACCGTCCAGAACAGGAAGTCGGCGATCTCCTCGACGTGGATGTAGGTCGCCGGGTGGTTCACGGCGGGCACGGCGATGGCCGCGCCGCTGCGGATCCGGTCGGCGTAGTGCTCCAGCCGGCCAGTGAAGTCGTCGTCCCCGCCCAGCACATGGGCGACGCGCACGGCCACGTACGGGAACGCGGGACCGGCCGCCGCGAACACCGCCTCGGCCTGCCGCTTGCCCTCGCCGTAGTGCGCGTCGAGGAACTCCGCTTCGTCCCACGGGAGTTCGAGATCGACGGCGACCGTGCGGGCGTCCACGGCGTCCTCGCCGACCGGGTCCGCCGTGTCCTCGTACGCGTACACCTCGACGGTCGACGTCATCACGTACCGGCGCGTGCGTCCCGCGAAGACCCGGCGGGCGATCTCCGCCTGCCGCGGTGTGTAGCAGACCTGGTCGACGACGACGTCGAACACCCGTGACCCCAGCGCCTTCTCCAGCGACTCCTCGTCGTCGCGGTCGGCGATCAGATGGACCGTCCCGGCGGGCGGCGCGGACGAGCCGCGGTTGACGACGGTGACCCGGTCACCCGCCGCCAGAAGCCGGGATATGAGACGTTTTCCGAAATACCGGTTCCCGCCGATGACGCAGATCTCCCGCATGTCGTCCTCCCCAATTCCCCGCACCCGTGCCGCCCGCACCGGCGCGTACCGCTCCCCGCGCCGGCCACCGTTTCGCCGGGTGTTCACGGTGCTTCGGCCTGTGGTCATAATTCTCCCGTCGCAGAGGCCGGGACCGAAGGGGGAGACATGGGAGATCCGGCGGTCGCACCGAAAGAAACACGGCATCCGCGCGCCGTCTCCGGCGAAACGCCGGTGGGCTTCGACGCGCTCGACCGGCAGATCCTGGAACTGCTCCAGAGCGAGGGCCGCATCAAGCTCAGCGAACTGGGCCGCCGCGTCCGGCTGAGCCCGGCCGCCGTCGCGGAGCGGGTGCGCCGGCTGGAGGCGACCGGAGCGATCACCGGCTACGGAGCCCAGGTGTCGGCCTCCCGCCTCGGCTACGGCATCCAGGCCTTCATCCGCGTCGATCCGCACGGCGGGTACACGCTGAAGCACCCCCGGACGCTGGAACTGCTGGCCCGTCCCGAGGTCACCGAGGCCCACCACGTCGTCGGCGAGGACTGCTGGATCCTCAAGGTCGCCGTCGAGGACACCATCCACCTGGAGGACGTCCTGGAACAGACCTCCGCGCTGGGGCGGACGACGACCTCGATCGTGCTGTCGTCCCCGGTGGACCGCAAGCCGCTGCTTCCGCGCACCTCACGCTGACCCCCGCCGGGACGCCCCTCGCGGACGCTTGCCTTGACGTCGGCGTCAAGGACTACCGTCGGGGACATGCGAATCGGCGAGCTGGCCGCACGGGCCGGGACGACCACGCGGACCCTGCGCTACTACGAGTCGCGGGGGCTGCTCCCCGCGCGGCGGGGCGAGAACGGGTACCGCACGTACGACGAGGACGATCTGCGGCTGCTCCGGCAGATCAGGACGCTGCAGGACTTCGGGTTCGACCTGGAGGAGACGCGGCCCTTCGTGGAGTGCCTGCGGGCCGGGCATCCCGAGGGCGACGCGTGCCCGGCGTCCCTGGACGTCTACCGGCGCAAGCTCGGCGAGCTCGACTCGCTGATCGAGGAGCTGCGGGCGGTGCGCGCGCAGGTCGGCGAGCAGCTCGCGCGGGCGGAGCGGGCGCGTGACGCGCTGGCGGCCGACGCGGAGGTTCCGGGTGGTCCGGAACCCGTATGCGAACTGGGAGGGCGGACGCGATGATCAGGGCGGCAGGCGTGGCCGAGGTGACGGACGCGGACTTCGGGGCGGAGGTGATCGGCTCGGATCTGCCCGTGCTGGTGGAGTTCACGGCCGACTGGTGTCCGCCGTGCCGGCAGATGGGCCCCGTGCTCAGCGAGCTGGCCTTCGAGGAGGCCGACCGGTTCAAGGTGGTCCAGCTCGACGTCGACACGAATCCGGAGACGACCCTGGCGTACGGCGTGCTCTCGATGCCGACGTTCATGGTCTTCCGTGCCGGTGAGCCCGTGAAGTCGATGGTGGGAGCCCGGGCCAAGCGACGGCTGCTCCAGGAGCTGGCCGACGTGCTCTGATCCCACCCGGCAGAGAACCCGGCCCACGCTGGCACACAAAAAATCCCCTGGACAATTGCGTCCGGGGGATTTCTCTGCGTATATTCAATGATTCGCGACTTCGAAGATGCAAGGCGCGAAGAAGTTCAGTAGGCGCAGTATATCCGGGCGGGAGCGGAATTGTCAAACAAGGGATCGCACACAGAATTCCCCGACGATGAACTGCGAAGTGAGCAGGAATTCATCGACGGGTTGTACGCGCGTGTGGACGCCCTGCGCGGTTCCACCGAGGCCTCCGTCGAGGACGCGCTCGCCCAGGGCAACACACCCATGCAGGCCCGGCTCGAACGGGACGTCCTGGTCGCCGAACGCTCGGGACTGCTGGCCGCGCTGAACGCCGTGGACGGCTCGCTCTGCTTCGGCCGCATCGACCTGTCCCCCGTGGAAGGGGCGCCCGCCGCCGGCGTCAGCCACCACATCGGCCGGATCGGCATCCGCGCCGACGACATCGAGCGCACCCCGATCCTCATCGACTGGCGGGCCCCGGTCGCCCGCCCCTTCTACCTGGCCACCGGCCACACCCCGATGGGCCTGCGCCGCCGCCGGCACATCGGCACCGCCGGACGGCACGTCACCGACCTGTACGACGAGATCCTCGACCTCGGCGACCGCGAACGCACCGGCCACGAGGACCCGGCCGGCGACGCCGTGCTGCTCGCCGCGCTCAACTCGGCCCGCACCGGCCGGATGAGCGACATCGTGCAGACCATCCAGGCCGAGCAGGACCGGATCATCCGCGCGCCGCACCGGGGCGTCATGGTCGTCGAGGGCGGCCCCGGCACCGGCAAGACGGCCGTCGCCCTGCACCGCGCCGCCTATCTGCTGTACGAACACCGCGAACTCCTCGCCAAGCGGGCCGTCCTGATCGTCGGCCCCAACCCGGCCTTCCTCGGCTACATCGGCGAGGTGCTGCCCTCGCTCGGCGAGACCGGCGTGCTGCTCTCCACCGTCGGTGAACTCTTCCCCGGCGTCCACGCGACCGCCGCCGACACCCCCGAGGCGGCCGCCGTGAAGGGCCGCGCCCGGATGGCCGACGTCCTCGCCGAGGCCGTCCGGGACCGGCAGGCCCTGCCCGACCCGGTGATCGCCATCGAGCACGACCGGGACGTCCTGATGCTCGACGCGGGCCTCGTCCAGGTCGCCCGGGACCGCACCCGCGCGGCCGGTCTGCCCCACAACGCGGCCCGCGAGCACTTCGAGGGCCACATCCTCAACACCCTCACCGACATGCTCGCCGAACGCATCGGCACGGACCCCTTCGACGGCTCCAACCTCCTCGACCCCAGCGACATCACCCAGATCCGCGACGAGCTCGCCGAGAACCCCGAAGTCTGGTCGGCGATCGACCAGTTGTGGCCGAGACTGACCCCGCGGCGACTGGTCGCCGACTTCCTGGCCGACCCGTACGGCTACGTCCCCGACGAGGACGCGGCGGCGATCGTGCGCCCCTCGACCCGGGCCGGCGACTGGACCCCCGCGGACGTCCCGCTGCTGGACGAGGCGGCCGAACTCCTCGGCGAGGACGACCGGGTCGCCCGCACGCTGGCCGACCGGGAACGCCGTACCCGGATCGCCTACGCGCAGGGCGTGCTGGACGTCTCCTACGCCTCGCGGACGTACGAGTTCGAGGACAAGGACGAGGAGGACTCCGAGATCCTCTCCGCGCACAACATCATCGACGCCGAGCGGATGGCCGAGCGGCACGAGGAGGACGACCACCGCAGTGCCGCCGAGCGCGCCGCCGCCGACCGGACGTGGGCCTTCGGCCACATCATCGTGGACGAGGCGCAGGAGCTGTCGCCGATGGCGTGGCGGCTGCTCATGCGCCGCAGCCCCACGCGGTCGATGACCCTCGTCGGCGACCCCGCGCAGACCGCGGAGGCGGCGGGGGTCGGCTCGTGGGAGGAGATCCTCGCCCCGTACGTGCAGGACCGCTGGGAGCACACCCGGCTCGGCGTCAACTACCGCACCCCGTCCGAGATCATGGACGTCGCCGCCGGTGTCGTACGGGCCGAGCGCCCCGGGTTCGAGCCGCCGCGCTCCGTCCGGTCCACCGGAGTACGCCCCTGGGCGCGGGAGGCCGGGGACGACCTGCCCGGCGCGGTCGCCAAGGCCGTCGCCGAACTGACCCCGGCCGAGGGCCGGCTCGCGGTGATCGCGCCGCGGGCCCTGCACGCCGCGCTCGCGGGCCGGCTGGACGGGGTGACGGCGGGCGGGGAACCCGACCTCACCCACACGGTCGTCCTCCTCGACCCCCGGCAGGCCAAGGGTCTCGAGTTCGACTCCGTCCTGGTGGTCGAGCCCGCGTCGTACGGGACGAGCGACCTGTACGTGGCACTGACCAGGGCCACCCAGGCGCTGGGCGTCCTGTACACCGGCGACCTGCCCCCCTCGCTGCGGGGCACCGGGCTGGAGTGAGGCACTGCCCGGTCCCCGGCGGTGCGTCCGCCGGGAACCGGGGCGCGCGCCGCCGGGAAGGTGCGAGCCGGGCCCTAGGCGGGCCGCAGCCACACCGTCGCGAGGGGTGGCAGGGTGAGCTGGATGCTGGCCGCGCGGCCGTGCCAGCCCGTGGGCTCCGGTTTGACGGGGTCGGGGTTGGTGACGTCGCCGCCGCCGTACCGCCCGGTGTCGGTGTTGAGGATCTCGTGCCAGGCGGGGATCTCCTCGGGGACGCCGAGGCGGTAGCCGTGGCGGACGGCGGGGGAGAGGTGGGAGACGGCGAGCAGGGGGGTGCCGTCGGCGGCGTATCGCAGGAAGGCGAAGACGTTGTCGTCGGCCGAGTCGCCGGTGATCCAGGCGAAGCCGGACGGGTCCGTGTCGCGTTCCCACAAAGCGGGTTCGCCGCGGTAGACGGTGTTGAGGTCGCGGACGAGGTCCCGCACGCCACGGTGGTCGGGCTCGGCGCCGTACGCGGGGTCGAGGAGCCACCAGTCCGGGCCGTGGGCCTCGGACCACTCGGCGCCCTGGGCGAACTCCTGCCCCATGAAGAGGAGTTGTTTACCGGGATGGGCCCACATGAAGGCGAGATAGGCGCGGACGTTGGCGCGCTGCTGCCACCAGTCGCCGGGCATCTTGGAGACCAGCGAGCGTTTGCCGTGCACGACCTCGTCGTGGGAGATCGGCAGGACGTAGTTCTCGCTGTAGGCGTACACCATCGAGAAGGTCATCTCGTCGTGGTGGTACTTGCGGTGCACCGGGTCGTGGGACACGTAGTCCAGCGAGTCGTGCATCCACCCCATGTTCCACTTCAGCCCGAACCCCAGACCGCCGAAGCCTCCGGGGCCGGTGTGGTGGGTGGCCCGGGTGACGCCGTCCCAGGCGGTGGACTCCTCGGCGACGGTGACGACACCGGGGTTGCGCCGGTAGACGGTGGCGTTCATCTCCTGGAGGAAGGCGACGGCGTCCAGGTTCTCGCGGCCGCCGTGCTCGTTGGGGACCCACTGGCCCGGTTCGCGGGAGTAGTCGAGATAGAGCATGGAGGCGACGGCGTCGACCCGCAGGCCGTCGATGTGGAACTCCTCGCACCAGTAGGTGGCGTTGGCGACGAGGAAGTTGCGGACCTCGCGGCGGCCGTAGTCGAATTCGAGCGTCCCCCAGTCGGGGTGGTCGGCGCGCCGCGGGTCGGCGTGTTCGTAGAGCGGGCGGCCGTCGAACTCGGCGAGCGCCCACTCGTCGCGGGGGAAGTGCGCGGGGACCCAGTCCATGAGGACGCCGACCCCGGCGCGGTGCAGGGCGTCGACGAGGTGCTTGAAGTCGTCGGGAGTGCCCAGGCGTGCGGTGGGCGCGTAGAACCCGGTGACCTGATAGCCCCACGAGCCGCCGAAGGGATGCTCGGCGACGGGCATCAGCTCGACATGGGTGAAGCCGAGGTCGGTGACGTAGGCGGGGAGCTGGTCCGCCAGTTGACGGTAGGTCAGACCCGGTCGCCAGGACGGGAGATGCACCTCGTACACCGAGAACGGCGCCTCATGGGCCGGCCGGTCGGCCCTCCGTTCCATCCACTCGGCGTCGCGCCACTCGTGGTGGGAGACGTGGACGACCGACGACGTGGCGGGCGGCGCCTCGGTACGGCGGGCCATCGGGTCCGCGCGCACGGTGCGGGAGCCGTCGGGGCGGGCGATGTCGAACTTGTACAGCTCGCCCTCGCCGATCCCCGGAACGAACAGCTCCCACACCCCGGAGGAACCCAGCGACCGCATCGGATGGCCCGTGCCGTCCCAGAAGTTGAAGCCGCCGGCCAGCCGTACACCGCGCGCGTTCGGGGCCCACACCGTGAACCGGGTTCCGGTCACGCCCTGGTGCTCCATCGGCTCGGCGCCGAGCGCCCGCCACAGCTCCTCGTGCCGGCCCTCGCCGATGAGATGCAGGTCCATTTCGCCGAGCGCGGGCAGGAAACGGTACGCGTCCTCGGTCTCCAGCACCGTCCCCTCGTAGGCCACGACCAGCCGGTACGTGTCGGGAACCGCGCGCAGCGGCAGCAGCCCCGAGAAGAACCCGTCCCCGTCGTCGCGCAGTTCCGCGCGCAGGTCGTCCGTGACGACCGTGACCCCGAGGGCGTAAGGGCGAAAGGCCCGGAAGGCGACGCCGTCCGGCGTCGCATGGGCGCCCAGCACCCCGTGCGGATCGTGGTGCGTGCCGTCGAGCAGCCGACGGCGGTCCGCCGGGCCGAGACCGGCGGGATGCGTCGGCGCGACGGGGACACCGCCGTCGGCCGCCGGCCTCCCGGCGGGCTTCCTGTCTTCGGGAGCCGGTTCGTTCGCGCTGGTCTTCTTCGGAGTGTCGTCGGACCGGGGGCGGGACGTCACGGGCAGAGCCTCCTCGGGCGGGTGAGCTGGGGGCGGGGCACAGGGGGATCAGGGGGATGTGGCCAGCCGCCGTACCGCCGCGAGCGGAACCGGCAGCCAGTCCGGGCGGTGCCGGGCCTCGTACACGACCTCGTACACCGCCTTGTCCGTCTCGAAGGCACGCAGTAATACGGGATCCGTGCGCGGGTCGAGGCCGCTGACCTCGGCGTATCCGGTGCAGTAGGCGGCCCGGCAGGTGTCGGCCCAGCCGGACTCCGCCGGTGCCCCCGCCGCGCCCGGAGCCTGGGGCACGGAATGGGCCGCGTAGTCGAAGGAGCGGAGCATGCCCGCGATGTCACGTGCCGGGGGCTGGGGCATACGGCGCTCGGCGAGCGGTTTCGACGGTTCGCCCTCGAAGTCGATGAGCGACCACCCCCCGTCCGGGGAGCGCAGACACTGGCCGAGATGCAGATCGCCGTGGACGCGCTGGGCCGTCCACGTGTGGCCCTCGGCGGACAGGCCGGCCAGCGCCTCGAAAGCGGTCCGCAGGCCGGGTGCGTGGGGCCGGAGCACGGGCACCGCACGCGCGGCGGCGTCCAGCCGCTCGGCCATCGCGTCGACGAGCGGCCGAACCTGGGCGTTGCCCAGGGTCACCACGGGCAGCGCGCGGGCCAGTGCCGTGTGCACCTCGGCGGTCGCCCGCCCGAGGGCCCGCGCCTCGGCGGCGAAGTCCTCGCCCTTGGCGAGTTCGCGCAGCGCCAGCTCCCAGCCGTCCGAGGCGCCCTGCACGAACGGCTGGAGCACGCCCAGGACGTACGACTGCCCGGACAGCTCGGTCCGTATCCAGGCGGTGGGTGCCGGAACCCGGGCGCAGCCCTCGCGGGCCAGGGCCAGCGGCAGTTCGAGGTCGGGGTTGATCCCGGGAACGATCCGGCGCAGCAGCTTCAGGATGAACGTGTCCCCGTACACCACGGACGAGTTGGACTGCTCGGCGGTCATCATCCGCGGTACGAGACCGGGCCGTATCTCCCGCCCGGTGTCCCGCTCGAAACGCAGCCCGCCGATGCGGGCCCGGGAGCGCAGGGCCTCCAGGAGCACATCGGCGGGCTGGGGGTCGTACAGGGCCTCGTACACGGTGCGTCCGGCGAGGGGCCCCTCGGTCAGGTGCCCGATGAGCGCCGGAGCGAGCCTCGGCGGCAGCGCCTCGCGTACCCCGATCAGTAACTGGTAGCAGTCGCCGGGGACGGCCGGGGCGCCCGGCACGGGCGGCTGATGGGCTCGCGTCAGCAGGTGGAACAGGCCCAGCGGGCCCTTGGCCGGCAGCAACTCGGTGGCGGCGACCGGCGAGAGGCCGGTGACGGGCCGTCCCTTGCCGGCGAACCAGCGCTGCCGCGGCAGCCAGTCGCGCAGCAGGGGATCGAGTGACGCCAGAAGGCCGGGACCTGGGGGCGCGGTGCGTGTGACGGCTTCCGACATGGGTCGCGTCCTTTCCCCGGGGTCGGGGTGTTACGTATGCGTGCCCCGGGCGCAGCCGTGGAAACCGCCCCGCCCGGGGGCCTTTTCAGTCGGTCGGGTCCTGGAGATTTCCTGCGGACATGGCACAAGGGTGTCCAATTCCGGTGGGTGATACCAGACCTGGACACCCGTGCGCCGTTCACTCCGCCCGTGCCGCGTGGGACCGGACCGAAGTGCCCGGGTCAGGTGGTGGTGTGGGCGAAGGTGAGGCGGATGTCCTTCGCGTGGTCCTTGGAGATCTTGTCGCCCGACTTCTTGGGAGTGAGCCAGACTTCGTACTCCGCGGAGTCACCGTGCTGATCGGCCGCCGCCTTCAGCAGGGCCGTTCCCTTGACCCGCCTGACCTCCGCCGTGACCTTTCCGACGAGGTCGGAGGGCAGGGTGACGGTGGCCGTGACCGACAGATCGATGTCACCGGTGTTCTGCGCCGTGAAGCCACCGACCATCTTGGCGGCGGTACCGGTGAACTCGATCTCCTTGTTCTTGTACGTGAAGACCGGGGCGGCGTTCGTGAACCAGTCGCTGGAGTTCAGGGCACCGGTCGTCAGCCTGGCGGTCTTCGTGGCCGTGGGAGTGGGAGTGGGGGTGGCCGTGGGAGTGGGCGTGGGCGTCGGGGTGGGAGTGGGTGTCGGGGTGGCCGTCGGGGTGGGAGTGGGTGTCGGGGTGGCCGTCGAGGTGGGAGTGGGCGTCGGGGTGGCCGTCGGGGTGGGAGGGAAGTCCGCCACGACCGTGACGGACCCTGTCACGGTGCTGGTGAACGTGGCGCCGCTGCTCACGCCGACAAGGCCCATGCCGCCCGCGGCCAGTACGAGTACCGCCGCGATCTTTCTCCGGTCGGAGATGGCCATTGGTGTAGCGCCCTTCTGATGGAGCCGGGTCGGTTCTACGCCCCGGTGAAGGGGCGCCATGGCGGTGAACGCCTCGGCCCACCCGGCCCGTCCGACGCGAGGTCGGAGCGGACCGGGTGGGCTGGGGGCTAGGGCCGCGCTCGGGTCAGGCGGTGGCGTTCACGCGGAACGTGACCTTGGCCGTCTTGCCGGAGGATTCGTTGCCGAGGTTCGTGGCCTTGATGACGACGCGGTACTGGACGTACTGGCCGGGTGCGACCGTGTCGGACCCGCCGGTGTCGCCACCGGTGCGGACGAACGACACCTGGACGTCGAGGTCACCGGTACGCGCGACGCTCGGGGCGAAGGTCACCGGAATGTCGCCGCGGTTCCAGACGGTGAGGTTCGAGTTGTTGAGCGGAACGGCGATCTCGTCCGTCGACGACTTGATCAGCAGCGGCTCGTCGAGCGTGGCCGTGTGGCCGTCGTCGCCGATCGTCCAGCCGTCGGCCTGGATCGCGATCTTCGCCGTGCCGGCCTTGACCGTGGACTCGGCGGTCACGGTGTCGGTGAACACGGCGCTGCTGCCGATGCTCACCAGACCGATGCTGCCGGCCAGGATCGCCGCGACGGCGACCGCCTTCTTCTTGTTGGAAATGGCCATGTGAAGGACCTTTCGGGAGCGGGGCTCCGGCGTGCGGGGGCGTCTGCCCGGCCGTCCGGTGAACCCGTAGGGTGGCCGCAGCGCCTGAACCCGCCGCGGGAGGGCAATCCCGCGACGGGTCGGTGGTCACTGGACCAGGGCGTTTGTGCGGGGTGGGCCGGAGTTTCCGGCCGATGGAAGCGGTCGGAACCGCTCCGGCCCACTCACGCGAGGGTGGATCAGGAGGCGGCGGTGACCTTGACGGCGACCGAACCGGTCAGGTTCTGCCAGGAGTTGTCGAGGTTCTTGACCTCGATCTCCACCCGGTAGGTGGCCTTGGCGCCCTTGTTCAGCCAGGTCGCGTCGGTGGCGGCGTCGACGCGCGTCACCTTCACGTTGAGGGCGCCGCCCAGGTCGCCGCTCTTCACGACGTCGAACGCGACGCCCGCACCGGCGGTGCCGTCGTTCTCGACCGTGAAGTTGGTGACCAGACGGCTGGTGGAGGAGCCCAGGAGCTGCTCGCCCTCGAGAACGGCGTAGTTGCCGGACACGATGTTCCAGGCCGAGGTGCCGCCCCAGGTGTAGGTGGCGTGCGGGGCGACACCGTCGTACGCCGAGGTGGCGCCCTCGGCCTTGACGATGTTGAGGTCGGCGTGGCCGGAGCGCAGGTCCGTCTGCGCGGTGACCGTGTCGGTGAAGGTGGCGCCGGCGCCGGCACCGATGAGGGCGAGGCTGCCGACGGCGATCGCGGCGGCCGCGATCGTCTTCTTCTTGGCGGAAATGGCCACGGAGATGGGCCTTTCTGTTGGTTGGGTGAGGGTTGGGCTCGCGCCCAGGGCACGGCACGGCTCCCCGGCGGCCCACTGGCTGGGTGCCGCCCGGTGTCGTGTCACGGGAAGGGATCCCGTCGCCCTCAGGGGGTGGTGGTCTGTGGGGTGGGCTTCTTCGGGCGCCACAGCAGGACGACGGTGCCGCCCACGATCAGCACGGCGGCCGCGCCGAGCAGCGCCCTGAAGCCGGTTTCGGTGTGGATCGAGGTGACGACGAAGCCGATGTACGGCACGTCGTGACGGACGATCCAGGCGGTGTCGCCCTGGGGGCGGACGTGCCAGGGATCCTGGGTCCGGTTGGCGTCGCCCTTGGTCTCCAGGACCGGGCCCTGCGCGGAGGGCGTGATCTTCACGATCCGGTGGACGACCTGGCGTTCCGGCTCGTCCGGGCGGTGGAAGATAACGATGTCACCGACCTTCAGCGACTTCACCGGCTCCCGTTGGGCGATCACGACGCTTCCGGTCGGCAGCTTCGGCTCCATGCTGCCGCTGAGAACCGAACTGGCCTCCCATGTACCGGACTTGACCGCGATCGCCGCCACGGCGAAACCGACGGTGAGCAGGACGACCACGAGACTCAGCAGGGCCGAGAGGACCCGGTGGGCCCAGTGCCGACGCCCGGGCGGCCGCTCGGCGGCCGGCGTCCCGGCGGGTTCCGCCGTCGCACTGCGTACTGCCAGCTTCAACTGTTCTCTCCTGCGGACGAGTTCGGGCCTGCGGGCCGTGCGGAACGCACGGTTGCCGAGCCACCGGGGGAGGCGCGGGGGAATCGCTCAGGGGCTTGCGCATCCCCCGCGCCTGTCTGGGGGAAGAGCCGCGGAGTCCGCGGGACTTCCGTGTCCGAGTGCGGGTCGGAAGGAGGGCGGCGACAGGACGGGCCCTTTACCCGGGAGACAGAGCGGGTCCCCGGGTCGTCCCGTAGCCGCGGTCTTCACGGAACACGCACAACGCGGATCGGAGGCCGGCCGACCGTGAGGTCGCCCGTCGGTACGGGGTGCCGGTCAGCCGAGAAGGAGAGCCGCTATAAAACGGTGCCTGGCCTGGACAATCTCATCCACTCCCGCGCTGCGCATGCCATGAACTCCCCCCCCAGGGAGTGGCCTCCGTCGAGGTGGCCAAGATCAGATTAGGGGTGTGTGCGCATGGTGGGAAGTGTGTGGATGAAGTGTGGAGGCTGCGTTATCGAAGCGTGATGTTCGAGTGGTTTAAAGGTGGTGAGACGGCCGTTGTTGCGGCTTCCGGGGGGTGTGCCCGGATCTGGCAGGTGCCGGGCCGAACGCCGGTATTCAAGGGGCATGTCACGGCGTGACCGGGCGTCAACGGCCGTGTCCGGAACCCTGGTTGGGCTCCGGACAGCGTCCTTTGTGCGGAATGCGGCCCGTTAGACGGATTCCTTCCGCAGCCGGAACCAGTAGAAGCCGTGGCCGGCGAGGGTGAGCAGGTAGGGCAGTTCGCCGATGGCCGGGAACCGCACGCCGCCGATGAGCTCGACCGGGTGCCTGCCGTTGAAGGTGCGCAGGTCGAGCTCGGTGGGCTGGGCGAAGCGCGAGAAGTTGTGCACGCACAGCACCAGGTCGTCGTCCCCCTCGCCTTCGACCGAGGGTGCCTCGCGCAGGAAGGCGAGGACGGCGGGGTTGGAGGAGGGGAGTTCGGTGTAGCTGCCGAGTCCGAAGGCCTTGTTCTGTTTGCGGATCTCGATCATGCGGCGGGTCCAGTGGAGCAGCGACGAGGGTGACGACATGGAGGCTTCGACGTTGGTGACCTGGTAGCCGTAGACGGGGTCCATGATCGTGGGGAGGAAGAGGCGGCCGGGGTCGCTGGAGGAGAAGCC